>DATLVL010000060.1:0-2755 GCA_035577525.1 Gemmatimonadales bacterium
CAGCGGTGAGAGGCCGACCGCGTGTCCGAGGACGCGCGGGTTGATCACATAGTCCTGGAGCAGCCGCAGCCCGTAGACGGCGATCGCCGTCAAGACTGCTGTCTCCCAGCCCTGGGTAGCGAGGGCGACAGCCACCGCGAGGCCGCCGCCGACCAACGGACCGATGACGGGGACTGTTTCGACGAGGCCCGCAAAGAGGCCGAGCAAGAGCCAGTAGGGCAGGCCGAGCGCCCAGAAGGCGGCCGAGAGGACAGTGCTGACGAAGCCGAGCATCAGCAGCTGGCCGCGGACGAACGCACCCAGCTTCGCATCGATCAGGCGCCAGGTATCGCGAACGACCGTTCGATTGCGGCGCGGCACGAGCGACAGCACCAGGCTTTCGGCCCGCTCGCGCTCGAAGATCCAATAAGCGGCGACGGCGAGGGTGAAGAGGATGCCGGCGAGGACCTCGAGGGCGGTCTTGGTGATGGTGACGGCCGGGTGGATCAGCTCGGCACCGCTGGGGAGGCGATGCAGGCGGCGGTCGAGGCCGACGAGCAGCTGGTGCTCGGGGCCGCTGGTGTGGGCCGCAGCCCGCTGCAGCTGTGTCTGCGTGCCGGTGCCGCCGAGCGCCTGCTCGACCTGACTGACTGCCTGCGGAACGATCAGCCATAGCAGCAGCGCGACGACGCCGAGAAGCGCGAGATAGTGGAGGAGCACTCCGGCAACCCGGGGGATCCGTCGCGCCTGAAGCGCCTCCACCCCGGGCCGCATCGCGGCCGAAATCGTCACCGCGACGAAGAACAACGCGATCACGGCCCGGATCTTCCACAGCGCCAATGCGACTACGACGACCCCGAGACCGACCGCAGTCACGATCAGAGCCTTGCGAGCGGTGGCCATACGCATGTAACGGCTCTCGCAGCGATTAGGTGCCGTAACCGCGCGCGAGCTGGGTTGGTCGAGCGATGCCGGGGGCGGGACTTGAACCCGCACGGCCCGAGGGCCACCCGATTTTAAGTCGGGCGCGTCTGACCAGTTCCGCCACCCCGGCGCGGTCAGCGTAACGCCCACCGCAGCGACGGATACCCTGCCGCCGAAGTGACGCAGGACCTCGTGATCATCCTCTCCGTCCTCGGCGTCGTCGGGCAGGTCTTGATCGTGCTCGCCATCGTCGTCGGCCTGCTCGCACTCGCCGGCGTTCGCGGACCGCTCGACACGATCCGCAACCTGCTCTGGGGGTATGAGCTGTGGGGAGCCTTCGTCGTCGCGGCCGTCGCGACCGGCGGCAGTCTCTTCTACTCGCAGGTCGCGCACTTCGTCCCCTGCGAGTTCTGCTGGTTCCAGCGGGTCCTGATGTACCCGCTCTCGATCCTCACGCTCCTGATCGCGATCCGCGGCGACAACCGTGCGGCGCGCTACCTCATCCCGCTCCCGGTCGTCGGCGCGGGCACCGCGATCTACCACATCCTGATCGAGCGAGGCGTCGTCGAGGAGCCGCACGCGTGCTCGGTATCCGCGCCCGGCGGTTGCGGCTTCAACTGGATCACCAACCACGACTTCGGGTACCTCACGATCCCGGAGCTCGCGCTTACCGCCTTCCTTCTTCTCATCGGATTCTTGGTCCTTGCGTCGACCGGGGAGTCCGAGGTACCGGCTACCCTTCCCGCCCATGCCGAGCGGTAAGAGAGCCAGACAGGAGAGGCAGAAGGCAGCGGCGGCAGCACCGCCGCCCGTGCGCTCGAAGGGCGTCGGCGGAGCCCGCGCGCGCCAGGCGTCACCCCGCGCGCTCGCGATCGGAGGCGGTGTCGCCCTCGTCGTCGTGATCGCGATCGTCCTCGCGGTCGTCCTCGGCAGCGGCGGCAGCGGCGGCGGCTCGGGGATCGTCACCAAGGCGGACCTGGACGGCCTGGGAACAACCGGAACTGCGAGCTCGCAGATCGCCCTCCCCGGCGCGAAAGAAGCGAACAATCTCTTCAAGGGAATACACCAGAAGGGGCTCGTCCTCGGCGACCCGAAGGCGCCCGTCACGATGGAGATGTTCATCGACGTCCAGTGCCCGGTCTGCCAGGACTACGAGGTCGTCCATCTGCCCGGAGTGGTCAAGAAGTACATCGCCGACGGGAAGGTGCAGCTCCACCTCCAGCCCTGGGCCTTCCTCGGCTCGCAGTCGTTCACGGGCAGGGCCGGCGTGATCGCCGCCGCGGACCAGAACAAGGGCTTCGAGTACGCCAAGGTGCTGTACGACAATCAGGGCACCGAGGAAACCGGCTGGTTGACCGGCAAGGAGATGGCCGCGATCGCCGCCAGCGTCAACGGCCTCAACCTGGCCAAGTGGAGGGACGACGTCAACAGCTCGGCCACGAAGGCGACCGCAAACAACGTGGACAAGCTCGCGGCGCAGAAGAACGTCACCGGAACGCCGACCATTCTCGTCGGGCCCACGGGCGGCAAGCTGCAGGTCGCCACCGGCGGCAGCGGCTACGACCCGACCGGCGTCGACCAGGCGCTGGCCGCCGCGGTCGCCAACTCCTAGCGACCCACCACTGCGAAAATGCGCAATGAGCGCACTTTTTCTGCTTGACCTCTACGGCCTTGCGCGCATAGGCTCTGCGAGCCGGTTCCGATGGACTTACGGGTTCGTCGGGGCCGGCGTTTCCGTGGTCCGTCCGACCTGATCTGTACATTCCCGCGCCCGATGCTCGGACTGATCGCCATTCTCCTCGTCCTCCTTGCGGCCCTCGCCGCAGGAGCCGTCTTCCTGTCGCGCCTGCTC
>DATLVL010000061.1:0-3645 GCA_035577525.1 Gemmatimonadales bacterium
GCTCGAGCTTCAGGAGGGCGGGGTAGAGGGTGCCGTAGTTGAGGGTGAGGCGGTGTTTACTCGTCTCTTCGATGCGGCGGGCGACGCCGTAGCCGTGCAGCGGCCCCAGGACTTCGAGGGTCCTGAGGATCATCAAGGCGAGCGTGCCTTGCTTGACATCCATGCGTCCGGCTCCCGCGTCCTATGGGATACCCATACGACGAGGGAATCGGGCAAAGGTTTCACCGGGTCTAGGGCTCGAGCTTCTGCGCCTCGCGGGTGCGGCCCAGCATCCGTTCCACAAAGTCCACCCGTTCTTCGAGCTGCTCCACCCGGGTATCCGTGTGGTCTTGTTCGGCGAGCCAGGCGCGAATGGCGTCGATCTCTTCGACGGTCAGCTGGCCCGGACCCGGAGTTTTCTCCATCCGCTTCACGCGTCCGATGGCAGCGACGATGGTCCAGAGGATGGTTACCGCCGCGCCCGTGAAGGCGAGCAACATGACCAGGAAATTGCCGATGTCACCCATGAGGTAGCTGCCTGTACGGGTCCGTCCGAGTCCGGTTTCACCGCGAAACCGGCTTCCCATTCGACCCGTACAGAGTTGACCCTCCAACGCCGGCACGTCAATGCTCGATCGGTTGAGATGCCATGCTCCCAATACTGCGGCAGCAGACGATGCCCGAGCCGAGCGGCCGGTCATCGCCCTCACGAGCGGCTGAGGTCGCTCTGTTGTTCCGTGGCTCTCGAGGCCCGGCTCGGCGTCACTCGTGCAGCAAGAGAGTCGTCAGCGCTCGAACTCCCGCGGCACGCTGCGCCGGGAGATAACCGGCGACGAGCGCCGCCAGCATCAGCACGATCGTCACGGCGGCGAGCGTCACGGGATCGGTCGGCTTCACCTCGAACAACGACTTGGTGAGCACGCTGGTGAGTGTCAGCGATCCGGCGACGCCGAGCGCCGCACCGAGCAGGGCCAGCGCGGCGGTACGCCCCAGCACCATGCGCAGCACGTTGCCGGGCGTGGCGCCGAGCGCCATGCGCAGGCCGATCTCGCGGGTGCGCTCCGTCACGTCATACGCGAGCACGCCGTAGGTGCCGAGCGCGGCGAGCAGCAGCGCCAGGAAGGCGAAGGTCGCGAGCAGCCGCATTTGAAACACCGGCTCGGCGATCGTGTCCATCATCGATTGGTCCATTGTCTGCAGCGCCTGCGCCGGCACGGCGGCGTCGACCTCGCGCAGCGCGGCGCGCATGGCCGGGGCGACGCTCGCGCCGGGCGCCGGGCGGACGACGAACGTCATGTGATTGATAAAGAACGGCGCAGTCGTCTGGAGATACGGGAGGTAGATCGTCGAGTGGCGGGAAAGCACTCCGTCCTGGACGACGTCGTTCACGACCCCGATGACGGTCAGCCAGTCGTTCGGGCCCGGGGGTTCTTGCATGGAGATCCGCTTGCCGACCGCGGTCTCATTGGGCCACAGCCGTCGCGCGACCGTTTCGCTCACCACGACGACGCCGGGCGCGCCGGCGCGATCGGCCGGGGTGAAGTCGCGTCCGGCGAGCATCCGGATCCCCAGCGCGGCGAAGTAACCCGGGCTCACCGTCGGCTTGTCGACGGTATAGCCGTGTGGCAGCGGTGTCGGTCCTTCCACCTCGAAATCGCCCATGATCCCCATGTCGCCCATGGGACGGAACGACACCGCGCCGACGGCGCTCGCACCAGGTATGCGAGACAGCCGCTCGAGCAACGTTGTGTGGAACGCCTGCATCCGCACGGCGTCGTGATAGGCGATAGAAGGCAGATCGACCGCCATCGTCACCACCCGCGACGCGTCGTACCCGGTGTCGAGCGAACGCATCAGGAGAAAGCTCTTGATCATCAGCCCGGCACCGGTGAGGAGGATCAGCGCCAGAGCGATCTCGCCGGTGACGAAGACCGACCGCAAGCGGTGGTGCGGCCCGCCCACGAGTCGCATCCCCTGGCCCAGGGCCTCCTGCGGCTGGCGGCCCGCGCCGCTCTTCGCCGGCACCACACCGAACAGGATGCCGGTGATGACCGAGACGGCGAGTGTGAAGAGGAGTACCCAGCCGTTCATGTGCACTTCGTCGATGCGGGGGATGCGACCCGCAGGCGCCATCGCGAGCAGACCGCGCACACCGGCGAAGGCAACGAGAATGCCGAACGCGCCGCCGATCAACCCGATCAACACACTCTCCGTCAGGAGCTGCCGCGCGATGCGTCCGCGGCTCGCGCCGAGCGCGACGCGCACCGCCATCTCGTGGCGCCGCGTGGCGGCGCGAATCAGGAGCAGGTTGGCGACATTGGCGCAGGCGATCAGCAACACGAACAGGACGGCGCCGGCGAGCACCAGCAGCGACGTCCGCACGTGACTCGTCAACGTGTCCTTGAGCGGGATGATCGCTGCCGTGGGATGGAATTCTTTCGCTCGCGGGTCCTGCGGCATCGCGCGGGCGATCGCCTCCAGCTCGCTCTTCGCCTGATCCGGTGTCGCATCGGCGCGCAGCCGCCCGACCACGGGGAAGATGAAGGAGTTGCCGGCGTCGAGCCGCAGGGCAAGCGGGGTCCACGCCTCGGACGCGGCGGGGAAGGTGAACCCGCGCGGCATCACGCCCACGACCGTGCGGGGGATGCCGTCGAGCGTGATCGTCGCCCCGAGAACGCCGCGATCGCCGTTGAACCGGGTGCGCCACAAGCGGTCGCTCAGGATGACCACCTGATCGTTGCCCGCCTGATCTTCCTGGGGTGTGAACGCCCGTCCCAGCGCGGGCTGAACGCCCAGCACCTCGAAGAAGTTCGCGCTGGCGCGCGCGCCGGCCAGTCGGGTCGCGTCTCCGGCACCACTGAGCGTCAACGCCTGTCGCTGGTAGCCCGCGACCTGCTCGAATCGGGTCACGTGCCCGCGATACTCGAGGTACAGCCGGTCGTCGAGCCCCGGCGGCAGCTCGAACGGCAGGTCTGTCGGGAGGTAGGAAGCGGCGTACAGCCGCCCGGCGTCGCGGAACGGCAGCGGCGCCAGGAGAACGCCGTTCACGACGGTGAACACGGCGCTGTTGGCGCCGATCGCGAGGGCGAGCGTGGCCACGGCGACGGCTGTGAAGGCCGGCGTGCGGCGCAGTGCGCGCCATCCATAACGCAGGTCCTGTGCGAGCCGCTCGAGCCAGAGCCCGGCCCCGCGCTGCGCTTCGCGCGTCACCTCGGCGACGTGGGTAACGTTGCCGAACTCGGCGCGGGCGGCGCGCTCGGCGTCTGCGCGCGACGCGCCGCGCGCCATCTTGTCGGCGATCGCCAGCGCCAAGTGCGCGGCGATCTCTTCCTGGATCTCCTCGTCGCGCTTGCTCATGACTCCGCTTCGCGGCTGGGAGCGAGTATCGCTCCGATCGCGCGGCTCAGCTGCTCCCACTGCGATCGCTCGCGGTCCAGCTGCTTGCGACCCTTCGCGGTGAGCGTGTAGACCCGCACCCGTTGCTTGTTCTCGGACGTGCCCCATTCGGCTGCGATCCATCCCTGGCGCTCGAGCCGGTGCAGGGCGGGGTAGAGCGAGCCGGTGTCGACCTGCAGCACGTCTTCGGACGACGCCCGGATCATCTGAGCGATGCCGTAGCCGTGCCGCGGTCCCCAGCGCAGGGTTTGCAGGATGATCAGGTCGAGC
>DATLVL010000062.1:0-5856 GCA_035577525.1 Gemmatimonadales bacterium
AAGCAGCTCGGCGGCCGCCTTCAGCTTGGGCAGGCGCGTTCTCAGCGCGGGAACGGCGCGGCGGATCGTTGCCTCATCGATCCGCGGCAGGAACGGCTCGAGCCTCTGCGTCAGCTCGTCGTCGTCGAGCCTGCGGATGTACTCGCCGTTGATCCAGTTCAGCTTTTCCCAGTCGAAGCGCGCACCGCCGTGCTGCACGCGGTCGAACGAGAAGGCGCCCACGAGCTCGTCGAACGTGAAGATCTCCTGCGACGTTCCCGGGTTCCAGCCCAGCAGCGCCAGGTAGTTGAGCACGGCTTCCGGTAGATAGCCTTCCTCTCGATAGAGGATGAGGTTTGACTCCGGGTGCTTGCGTTTCGAGAGCTTGGTTCCATCTTTGGCGAGGATCAGCGGCATGTGCGCGAAGGCGACAGGTCGGTCATAGCCGAGCGCATCGACGATCATCAGCTGGGAAGGCGTGTTCGAGAGGTGCTCTTCGCCGCGGATGACATGCGAGATCTTCATCGCGGCGTCGTCGACCGGGCTCGCGAAGTTGTAGGTCGGGTACCCGTCCGACTTGACGATGATGAAGTCGCCGATCAGGCCTGAGTCGAAGCTCATGGCGCCGCGGATCATGTCCTCGAACTTCACCTCGCCGCCCGGCACTTTGAAGCGCACGGTGAAAACGCTCCGGTCCTTCGGTGCGTCCGGTCCAAGGCAGCGGCGTGAGTACTTGTACGGACGCTTCTCCGCCTGCGCCTGCTTGCGCTCGGCGTCAAGCTCCTCCGGCGTGCAGTAGCACCGATACGCTTTGCCTTCCGCAAGCAAGCGCGCAGCGTGCTGCTTGTACACGTCGAGGCGCTCCGACTGCCGGTAGGGTCCGTCCGGGCCGCCCTTGTCCGGTCCCTCGTCCCAATCCAGGCCGAGCCAGTGCAGCGACTCGTAGATCACGACCTCGTACTCCGGGCGGTTGCGCTCAACGTCGGTGTCGTCGATTCGCAGCACGAAGGTCCCGCCGCCGGCTCGGGCGAAGAGGACGTTGTAGAGAGCGGTGCTGGCCGTGCCCAGGTGAGCGAAGCCGGTGGGGCTGGGCGCGATTCGCACCCGAACCTTGGATGCGTCGGGCACGGCCATATGCTACGGATCGTGGAGGGAGCGCTTGCTCTCGTCGGGGGCGATGAGTTCAACCCGGGCAATGAGGAGCAGGACCGCCTTCTTGCCGCGGCCGCGAAACCGGGACCTGCTTTCGTCATCCCGACCGCTGCCGCGCGGCAAGGGCCCGAGCAGGCCGTGGCTCACGCCACCGCGTGGTTCAAACAGCTCGGGCTCGAGCTGCGGGAGCTGCCGGTCCTGAAGCGAACCGACGCCGGCTCGAAAGAGCTGGCCGCGCTGGCCCGCACCGGTGGATTCTTCTACCTGGTCGGCGGTGATCCCGGGTTGGTCGCCCAGGTTCTGCGCTCTTCCCGGGTGTGGGACGCAATCTTCGAGGCGTGGCGCGAGGGGTCGTCGCTTGCCGGGTCGTCGGCCGGCGCGATGGCCCTCGGCAGCCACTCGCTCATCCGCGCCACCTGGCCGAACCGGTTCAACCGCCGGCCCACCGAGGCCCTTGGGCTGGTCCCGGAGACCGCGGTGCTGCCTCATTTCGAAACGTTCGGCCATCGTTGGGTCGAGTCAGCTGAAAGAGAGCTGCCGGGCACGACCCTGCTGGGCGTCGACGAGCGGAGCGCGGCGGTGTGGACGAAGGGCGAGTGGCGTGCGACGGGCCCGGGTGCTGTGACGGTGATCAAAGGCACGAAGACCGCCACCTTTCCTTCAGGCTCCTTGGTCGCGGGATTGGCGGCGCCGCTCCGTATCCTTCCCGATCGGTGATCGGGTCTGTGGTGCGCGAATCTCGGAAGACGCTTCACTCTGGATTTACGGAGCTGGGCTCGCTGCGCGTCCACCAAACGTATGGAGGCCGCGGGTCGCCCGTGCTCTTCATCCACGGGCTCGGCTCATCGGGCTACATCGAGTGGCGCTTCAACCTCGAGGCGGCAGCCGAGCGGCACCGGGTGTATGCGCCGGACCTGCCGGGCTTCGGTCGCAGCGAGAAGCCTCGGGCCCGTTACGGCGTCCCGTACTTCAAACGTTTCGTCGAGCGTTACATGCAGGCCCGGGGCCTGCGATCGGCCGCTGTGGTGGGCGCCTCTCTCGGCGGACGCATTGCGCTCGAGCTGGCGCTCGAGAAGCCTGAGCGCGTGAGCAGGCTGGTGCTCGTGAACGCGCTGGGCCTCGGACGCCCCAACGTTCACGTTTCCTACGGCCTGGTCACGATTCCGCGCCTGGGCGAGGCGGTCATGGACATGGCGCGCGATGCTTTGCACTGGGCGCCGTCCCAGATGATCCGCCGCGTGGCCGGCAGGCTTTCGGGCGCCAGCCACGATCTCAAGCGGACGATGGACGATGCGTACCTGGACAATCTTCGCGAGCTCTATGCCGCAGAGGGTTATCACGATGCCTACCTCGCCACGGTGCGGTCACTCGTGTCGCCAAGGGCGCTGTTCGGTGGACAGCACGACGCCACCGAGCGCTTGGGCGAGCTCGAGATGCCGGTTCAGCTCATCTGGGGCGCGGACGATCCCCTGTTCCCGGTTGCCCATGCCACGCGGGCGCATTCGATGATCAGGGGCTCGAAGCTCGCGGTGATCGAGGGCGCCGGGCACACGCCCCAGGCCGAACGGCCAGAGGAGTTCAACCGCGTCCTCCGCAGATTCCTCGACTCCTGATACCCGAAACGGGAAGCGCTACACCAGCCCGGAATACCGGGAGCTTGTAACAGGCCCACTCGACCCGCTCGTCCACCCCTACCCGATGCGTCCTCCGCGCCTGTACCGGACGGTGCGCCGCATCGTGAGGTGGCTGGTGGTGCGGATGTTTCGCGTCAACGTGACGGGCCTCGAGAACATCCCGGCCCCGCCATACATCATCGCCGCGAACCACCAGGCGTGGTTCGATCCCGCGTTCATCATCCCGTTCTTTCCCGAGGCGCCGGTCGTGTACACGATGGCGAAGCGGGAGACGGTCTTCAACCGGGCGTGGAAGCGTGGGCTCCTGCCGCTGATCGGGGTCTTTCCGATCTCGCCGCACCGCGGCGAGCTCGACGACGCCGGGCTGCGCACCGTCTACCAGGTGCTCGAACGCCGTGGCGTGGTGCTGATGTTCCCCGAGGGGCGCTACTCGCGCGGCCGGGCGCTGCGCCCATTGAAGGCGGGCATCGGGCATTTCGCTCTTCACGCGGGCGTGCCGATCGTTCCCGTCGCCGTCCGGGGCACCGACGTGCTGCGTCCGTTCAGCCGGATCGACGTCGACATCGGGCCCCCGATCAAGCCCGACGCCCCGGCCTGGTGGGAGCTCAGCCGACGCGTTTCGGGCATCGTCGAGAACGTCCGAGTAGCGCTCACCAGGGGCTTGAGGGGTCGCCGAGGTTGAGGCAGCCTTAGAATCGCTGGCGCGTTGCAACTGGTCATCGGCGCGGGCGAATTTCTAGGCGATCAGGTTTCGCGTGCGCTGGCGGCCGAGGTCCCGGTCATCGAGCTCAACGCGGATGCGGACGAAGAGACCCTGTCGGACGCGATCAGCGCGGTCGAGGTCGTCATCAACTGCGCCGAGGGCTGGTCGCCGGCCCGCAGGCTTCGTTTCCGCAAGAGCCCACCGCCACTCCTTGAACGCGTCGTTGCGGCGGCGCAGCGCGCGCGAGTTCGCCGCATCGTGCACGTGTCGACGGCGGACGTCTACGGCCCGGGGCAGCCCGGCCAGGCAAACGAGAGGTCGCCGCTGCGTCCGGTCCACGCTTTCGAGCGGCTGAAGCTCCACGAGGAGACGTGGCTCCTGCAATCGGCCGGAGACGTCGAGGTCGTCATCGTGCGGCCGGCGCGCATTTTCGGCGCCGGGGAGGACTGGATCCTGCCCCGCCTGATGGCCTCTCTCGCGAAGGGCCGCGTCTGGCTGCCGGCCGGGGGTCGCGCACGTCAGACGTTTGTCTCGGCGGCTGACGTGGGTCGTGCGTGCCTGGCCGCCGCCGACCGGGGCCGGCCCGGCCACAGCTACCTCGTCGGTGGCTTCGACTCGAGCTGGCGGGAGCTGCTGGAATCCGCCATCAGGGCCGTGGGGCTTGGAGGCACGATCGTCAACATGCCGTACGACGTCATGTACTTGCGGGCGCTTGCGATCGAGATGGCCACGGCGTCAGGTGCGGTGGTCTGGCCCGGGACTTATGCGGTGGACGTCCTGGGACGCCATCGTTTCTACGACGATTCGTTTTCCAGGCGCGCGCTCACGTGGTCGCCGTCCGTCGGCAGCTTCGAGCAGGAGATGCCGCGCATGACCGCCTGGCTGTCCGGGCTGCCGGAAGTCGCGGCAGCCCTGGCCCGTGACCAGATGGGAGCTACTTCACCGCCAGGCAGGTGATCGTCTTGAAGACACCGTCGATCTTCTGGATCTTGTCGACGATCAGCGAGCCGATCGAGTTGACGTCCGGGGCTTCACAGACCGCGATCACGTCGTACTCGCCTGTGATCGCATCCGCGGCCGTGATGCCGCTGGTTCCTTCCATCTTCTTGGCCACCTCGAGCGCTCGGCCCGGTGATGCGTTGATGAGGACGTAAGCCTTCATCGTCTAAACCCCTCCACCAGCAGTTCGATCTGGGACCGCTTCAGCGTACTCGGGTCAACGGGTTTTGAGAGCCCTCAACATGACCTCATCGGTCACGTTGCCGCCCGAGAGGATGACCACCACGCGCTCGTTCGGCGCCGGGCGGTGGTGGTAGAGGAGGGCCGCCAGCGCGGCGGCGCCGGCCGGTTCCGCCAGGAGGTGCTCCCATTCGAACAGCAGGCGGATCGCGCGGAGCATCTCGGTCTCCTCGACCACGATCACCTCGTCGACATGGCGCTGCGCCAGCTCGAAGGTCAGCTTTCCGGGCGCCGAGGCGGCGAGCCCGTCGGCGATGGTGCTCACCCGGTCCAGGGTCACGATGCTGCCCGCGCGGAGCGACCTGGACATCGCGTCCGCCCCGGACGGCTCGACGCCGATGACCTTGATCCCCGGCTTTTTGGACTTCAGGTACAGCGCTATGCCGCCGATCAACCCGCCGCCGCCGATCGGCACGAGAACCGTATGGAAGTCGTCGAGGTCGGCCAGCAGCTCGGTCGCGATCGTCCCCTGCCCGGCGACCACGTCCGCGTCGTCGTAAGCGTGGACGAAGGTGGCGCCGCTCTCTTTTTGCGCGGCCAACGCCTCGACG
The DNA here is from genome assembly GCA_035577525.1 of Gemmatimonadales bacterium. Taxonomy (GTDB): domain Bacteria; phylum Gemmatimonadota; class Gemmatimonadetes; order Gemmatimonadales; family GWC2-71-9; genus DASTHG01. The sequence goes on from DATLVL010000062.1 coordinate 5,259, forward strand.
TACGCGCCGTTGTAGTTGCGTCCCGCCGGGACGACGTGGGCGCCGAGGCGGCGAATGGCCTCGACCTTGAAAGGGTTGGCGCCCTCCGGGACGTAGACCGTGGCGGGAGCGTTGAACGCCGCCGCCGCATACGCCACGCCCATGCCATGGTTGCCCGCGGACGCGGTGATCACGCCGGCTGCGCGCTGCTCCGCGGTCATGCGGATGAGCTTGGTGAGCGCTCCGCGAACCTTGAAGGCACGGATCGGCTGGATCGATTCGATCTTGAGATGAACGTGGCATCGCGCCTTGTCGGTGAATGCACGCGAATACTGCAGCGGCGTGGGTGAGAGGTAAGGCCGGAGGCCTTCGGCGGCCCGCTCGACGTCGGCGGGGGTCACCTCAGAAGCTACCATCACCGTGTGAGCGACGAGCTGGACCGCGTCTCGCCGGTCGAGAGCGCGCGGGTGAAGGCGCGCGACAGGAAGATCAGGGGCCCGAAGGTGATCGCGGTCAACCCCGGGTTGAAGAAGCTCGCCCAGCACCTGGCTGACAGGACTCGCAAGACAAAGCGTTCTAACTAGAAATCCGCAGGAACTATTGCCCGCTTGTGGAGGCC
>DATLVL010000063.1:0-10375 GCA_035577525.1 Gemmatimonadales bacterium
TCTGCAGCGCGAGCGCCGCCGCGATCGTGCCGAGCACGACGAACGCGCTCACGTGGATCATGGTATAGCCGATGACGCGGGAGTACTCGATGACGACCTGCGAAGGACTGGTCGCTCCCCAGAACACCGCGGAGCCGAGCATCGCCGGCGTGAAAAACGGCCGTCCATTGATCAGGTCGATCACGAAGAACCAGGCCGCCACGGCGCCCGCCCCGATGCACCCGGCCCAGAACCCTTCGCGCAGTACCCGCCCTACTCGCATGCGGCGCTCCGTCCGTGGACTTGCGCGAATATACCCCGCTCTCCCGCGGACGATAGATTAGCCGCATGACACGACCTTCTCCGTTCTACGGCCTGTGCCTCACCGTCGGGGCATTGGCGTTTGGTGTCGCCGGGCTGTTCCACCCGGTCCTGTCCGGTGACGGCGCCGCGCAGCTCGCGACGATCGCGCGGACCCCCGGGTGGCGCGTGATCCACTGGACGTTGCTCCTGGCGCTGCCGTTGATGCTCACCGGTCTGGCCGGCGTTTCGCTGCGCCATCAGGAGACGCCGGGCGCGGGGCCGGCGCGCGCCGGCGTGCTGATCGCGGGGTTCGCTTTCGCCGCCTGGATGGTCAACATCCTCTTCATGGCGGGCGCCGGACACCGTCTCGCGGCGACGTACACCGTCGCCGATCGCGGTCTCACGGCGACGCACTCCGTGTTTCTGTACGACATGATCCACCCCATGGGGCTCGCCGCGGAGCGGCTCGCCACGTTCTCGCTCGGACTCGCGCTCTACATGCTGGCGTGGGGCGTCTGGAACGGGCGGGTGTTCTGGCGCGGACTCGCCTGGGGAGCATTCGTCGTCGGCGCGGCGTGCATGTTGATCGGCATGGTCATCGATGAATCGTCGGTGGTGATCTTTTATGGGCAGGCGGGGGCGGTGGTGTGGATGCTGGCTACGGGGGTGGGGATGCTGCTCGAGGGCGCGAGAAGGCGGTAGAGGCGGACGAAGTGAATGCGACACGGCCGAGGCAGCGCTGCCTCGGCCGTGTCGTTTTCAACCGCTACCGTCTTCGTCCGACTTCTACCCCTCTATCTTGCCCGCACCCGGACAATCCCCGTATCCCACCCGTCGCTCGAGCGCCGCAGCACTTCGACGGTGACGATGTCGCCCGCCTTTACCGACGTCAGCGCCGCGCGGAAATCGGTGCGCGAGTGTGTCGGCGTGCCGTTGACCTTCAGAATGATGTCCGGCACGGTGTTGGTCGGTCCCTGATCGAACAGCTTGCGATACGAGGGGCCCTCCGGGGATACGTCGGTGACGATCAGAGCGCCGCCCGACCGCAATACGGCGCGCTGCAACAGCTGATCCTGCGCCATGTCGTCCTGCGTCAGCGGCGTCACGGCGATGCCGAGGCGGTTCGCGTCGGCAGTGCTGGCCGCATCGCCGTTGCTCTTCGAGGAGCTCGTCGTGGCGACCTCGTCCGAGTCGTCCCCCGGCTGCGCGGTGAGGCGGACGTTGAACGTCTTGCGCACGCCCCCCTGGCGCAGCACGGTGACTGCCACCGGCTCACCGGGCTTCTTGAAGCCCACACGCTGCTGCAGCTGGGCCACGTAGTCCACCGGCTGGCCGTCCAGCTCCACGATCACGTCGCCGAGCTGCAGTCCGGCGCGCTCGGCGGGCGAGTCCTTGGTGAAGCTCTCGACCACCACGCCGTGGATGTCCTTCATCCCCACCGCTTCAGCGTCTTCCTGGCTGGCGTTGTTGATGCCGATGCCCATGACGGCCCGGGTGACATGGCCCGACGCCACGAGCTGCGTCATGACGGTGCGCGCCAGGTTGATCGGAATGGCGAAGCCGTAGCCGGCGTAGTAGCCGGTCTCGCTGGCGATCGCCGAATTGATGCCGATGACTTCACCGCGGATGTTCACCAGCGGTCCGCCCGAATTCCCCGGGTTGATCGCGGCGTCGGTCTGGATGAAATCCTGAATCGAGTAGCGCGACTGCTCGAGCCCGTTCAAGAGGCGGCCCTTCGCGCTCACGATCCCGGCGGTGACCGTGAAGGTGAACGCCTCGCCCAGCGGGTTCCCGATCGCCAGGGCCCATTCGCCGATGCGAGTCGAGTCGGAGTTGCCGAAGGCGACGGTCGGCAGGCCGGTGGCGTCGATTTTGATGACGGCGACGTCGGTTTGCGGATCGGTGCCGACGACGTGCGCTTCGAATTCGCGCTTGTCGAGCAGCCGGACCGTGACTTTGCTGGCGCCGGCCACGACGTGGTTGTTGGTGAGGATGAACCCGTCGCGCGACACGATGAAACCGGACCCCGAGCCTTCCTGGATCTGGGGTCGCTGGTTCTTGAACTGCGGGAAGAAGTCCTCGAACCCGGGAGGGAGGCGCCGGTTATCGACCGTCTGCCGCACCGTGGATCGGACAAAGACCACAGCGGGCTTCACGTGCTCGGCGACCGCGACGAACGCATCGCCCAGCTGGGCGGCGGGACCCGCGGCCGGAATCGGGGGCGGCGCCGCCGCCTGGAACAGCGCGGCAGGCTGCGCCGCGGTCTTCTTCGGCAGGTCGAGCGCCGAGGCGAAGAGCAGGCCGAACACGAACGCCAGTCCGACGAGCCCGATGAACTTCATCCAATCCTTTGTGCGTACCGACATCGTCATCATTCCTGGTGAAGAAGGTTATTTCTTGCCTTTGTCGTCGTCCACGATCTCATAGTCGGCGTCGACGACGTTATCCTGCTTGCCGGCGGCCGCGTCCGGTGGTGTCTCTCCCGGCGCGGCGCCGGCGTCTCCCGGGGCTTCGGCGCCGCGGGCGGCCGCGTACAGCGAGGCGCCCGCCGCCGAATAGGCCTGTTGCAACTCGTCCAGCGCCCGGCTGATGTCGTCAGGGTTCCCGCTGCGCAACGCGCCCCTGGCCCCTTCGACCGCTCCATCGAGCCGGGTTTTCAATCCGGCGTCCAGCCGATCCGCCCATTCCTTGGAGTTTTTCTCGACCTCATACACCATGGTGTCGAGCCGGTTGCGACGCTCGATCTCATCGCGCCGCCCCTTGTCCTCCGAGGCGTGCGATTCTGCATCCTTGACCATCTTGTCGATGTCTTTGTCACTCAGCCCGGACGAGGCCTCGATCCGGATCTTCTGCTCTTTCCCGGTCGCCTTGTCCTTGGCTGACACGTGCAGGATGCCGTTGGCATCGATGTCGAACGTGACCTCGACCTGCGGGATGCCGCGCGGAGCCGGCGGAATTCCCGTCAGCTGGAATTTGCCGATCGTGCGGTTGTCGAGCGCCAACTGCCGCTCGCCCTGCAGCACGTGGATTTCCACCGTCGTCTGCGAGTCCTCGGCAGTCGAGAACACCTCCGACTTCTTCGTCGGGATCGTCGTGTTGCGCTGGATGAGCACCGTCGTCACCTTGCCCAGCGTCTCGATGCCGAGCGACAGCGGCGTCACATCCAGCAACAGGACGTCCTTCACTTCCCCGGCGAGCACGCCGCCCTGAATCGCGGCACCGATCGCCACCACTTCGTCGGGGTTGACGCCCTTGTGGGGCTCCTTGCCAAAGAAGGCCTTGACGATCTCCTGGACCTTGGGCATGCGCGTCTGACCGCCCACCAGGATGACTTCGTCGATCTGACCCGGCTCGAGCCCCGCGTCTTTCAGCGCCTGCTTCATCGGCGGGATCGAGCGCTGGACCAGATCGTCCACCAGCTGCTCCAGCTTCGCCCGCGTGAGCGACATGTTCAGATGCTTCGGTCCCGATTGGTCCGCCGTGATGAACGGCAGGTTGATCTCCGTCTGCATCACCGTCGACAGCTCCATCTTGGCCTTTTCGGCGGCTTCCTTGAGCCGCTGCAGGGCCATCGGGTCCTTGGAGAGGTCGATCCCCTGGTCGCGCTTGAACTCATCCACCAACCATTGGATGATCCGCGCGTCGAAATCGTCGCCGCCCAGGTGGGTGTCGCCGTTGGTGCTCTTCACCTCGAACACGCCTTCGGCCAGCTCGAGCACGGAAATGTCATAGGTGCCGCCGCCCAGGTCGTAGACGGCCACCTTCTCTTCCTTCTTTTTGTCGAGCCCGTAGGCGAGCGCCGACGCCGTGGGCTCGTTGATGATGCGGACCACGTCGAGGCCCGCGATCTTGCCCGCGTCTTTCGTCGCCTGGCGCTGCGAATCGTTGAAGTAGGCGGGGACCGTAATCACCGCCTTCTCGACCTTGTGGCCGAGGTAGTCCTCGGCGGTCTGCTTCATCTTCTGGAGAATCATCGCCGAGATCTCGGGCGGCGTGTAGCGCTTCCCCTGGATCTCGACCGACGCCAGATCGTTCTGCCCGGACACGACTTTATAGGGGACGCGCTTCATCTCCTCGGTCACTTCGCCGATGCGCCGCCCCATGAATCGTTTGATTGAAAAAATCGTATTCTGCGGGTTGGTGACCGCCTGGCGCTTCGCCACCTGGCCCACCAACCGCTCACCGTCCTTCGTAAACGCAACGACCGACGGAGTCGTCCGGCCCCCTTCGGCGTTGGGGATGACGACGGGATCGCCACCTTCCATGACCGCGACGACGGAATTCGTCGTGCCGAGGTCGATCCCGATGATCTTGTCAGCCATGATCTACGGCTCCTTATTCGTGGAATTGATGCCTACACGAAACCGGACGTCGCAGGAGCAATGGGCGTGCCCGGAAAAGGTGCCAAAAGGGCAGTTTGCGCAACCTACATGTCACTCATAGGATTAGCCAGGTGATCCCCTACCGGGACGAGAATCCCACCACACTCACGCCAGTCGTCACCGTCGCCATTATCGCCCTCAACGTGCTGGCCTGGCTGTTCATCGAGGGGGCCGGGGCGGGGCGGGTCGTTGACGCGGCGGTCTGCAATTACGGCCTGATTCCGGGAGAAGTGCTGCAACGGGTGCCTCCGGGAATTGGTGTGCAGATGGCGCCCGGCGTTTTCTGTTCGGTCGATCCGAGCCCCCAATACTGGACCGTGCTGACCTCGATGTTCATGCACGGCGGCTGGATCCACCTGATCGGCAACATGGTGTTCTTCTGGGTGTTCGGGAACAATATCGAAGACGCCATGGGGCACGTGCGGTTCGCCCTTTTCTATATCTTGTGCGGCGTGGCCGCGGCGGCCACGCAGGTCTTCGTCACGCCGAGCTCGACCGTGCCGATGGTTGGGGCCTCGGGCGCGATCAGCGGCATCTTAGGAGCCTACCTGCTGCTGTATCCGCGCGTACGGGTCCACGCCTTGCTTTATCTGGGCATTTATGTCACGTCGATCGTGGTCCCGGCGTATCTGATGCTCGGCTACTGGATTCTGCTGCAGCTCGTAAGCAGCCTCTCGTCGCTCGGCGCGCACCACGAAACGGGTGGGACCGCGTTCTTCGCCCACATCGGAGGATTCGTGGCAGGGCTCGTGCTGATCCGGCTGTTCGCTCGGCGAGATTACCTGGAGCGGCGAGTGGTGCTGCCCGGAGGATATCGCCTCTAGTCGCCTTTCACCGCTTGCGCAATCTCCGCGTGGTGCTTGATGCTCTTCCCCTCGACCAGGAACACCACGTCTTCGGCGATGTTGGTCGCCAGATCGGCGACGCGCTCGAGGTTGCGGCTTACGAGGAACAGCTCCATTGCCGCGGTGATGATGTGCGGCGTCTCCATCATATGCGTGAGCAGGATGCGGAACACCGAGTCGTGCAGCCCGTCGACCTGGTCGTCGCGCTGGCAGACGGCGCGGCCCGCCTGGGCGTCGGCGCGCACGAAGGCGTCGAGGGCGTCGGCGAGCATACGCCGCGCCATGCGGGCCATCTCGATGATCTCGGGCTCCGGCACGATCGGCGGGGCGACGAACAGCCGCTCCGCGGACTGGGCGATGTTGACGGCGTGGTCGCCGACGCGCTCCAGATCGTTGGCGATCTTGAGCGCCGACATGAGGAGGCGCAGGTCCCGCGCCATCGGCTGCTGCGTCGCCAGCAGCTTCACGACCAGGTCTTCGATCTGGACCTCCACCGCGTCGATCTTGTGATCGCCCGCGATGACCTGGGCCGCCTTGGAGGCGTCGCGCTGCAGCAGCGCCTCGACGGCGGTCGCCAGGGCGTTCTGCGCCTCGGCGGACATCGCGAGCAGCGTCGACTTGAGCTCGGAGAGCTCGTCGTGGAAGTGGCGATGCGCCAGCTGAGGGGTCATCCGAACCGTCCTGTGATGTATGCCTCGGTCCGCTCGTCCGACGGCGTCGTGAAGATCTTCGCCGTCGGCCCGAATTCCACCAGGCGGCCGAGGTAAAAGAAGCCGGTGAACTCCGACACGCGCGACGCCTGCTGCATGTTGTGCGTCACGATCACGATCGTATAGTCCCGTTTCAGCTCGACGATCAGCTCTTCGATCTTCTCCGTGGCGATCGGGTCGAGCGCCGAGCAGGGCTCGTCCATCAGCAGAACCTCGGGCTCGTTGGCGAGCGCCCGGGCGATGCACAGCCGCTGCTGCTGCCCGCCCGACAGCCCCGTCCCGATGTCATCGAGCCGGTCCTTCACCTCGTCCCACAAGGCCGCATGTTTCAGCGCCAGCTCCACCCGCTGCGGGATCTCGCGCTCGGCGGCGAAGCCGTTGATACGCGGACCGTAGGCGACGTTGTCGAACACCGACTTGGGGAAGGGGTTGGGGCGCTGGAACACCATGCCCACCCGGCGCCGCAGCCCCACCACGTCGGTCTCCGCGCCGTAGAGCGACACACCCTCGAGCAGGATATCGCCCGTGTGCCGGGTGTCGGCGATGATGTCGTTCATGCGGTTGAGCGAGCGCAGAAACGTGCTCTTGCCGCACCCGGACGGCCCGATCAGAGCCGTCACGGCGCGGCGCGGGATCGTCAATGTCAGGTCGGCCAGGGCTTGCCGCTCCCCGTACCAGAACCCGAAGTCGCGCACGTCGACGACGGGAAACGGGTTGGCCGTTTCGGGCGGAATGGTCAAGAGCGTCGTCCCACGGTGGCCCGAGGGGCTCGCACGCCGACTCAGGCCAACTGGTGCAGGCACCAGAGTCGAGTAGGTCATCCGAACCTCCCGGTGAGGTAGGCTTCCGTCTGCTCCTTGGCCGGCTTGGTGAACAGTTGGCTGGTGCGGTCGATCTCGATCAGCTCGCCCATATAGAGGAAAGCAGTGTAGTCCGAGACGCGCGCGGCCTGCTGCATATTATGCGTCACGATCACGATCGTGTACTGCCGCTTCAGCTCGTGGCACAGCTCCTCGATGCGCTGGGTCCCGGCCGGGTCGAGCGACGCCGTGGGCTCGTCGAGCAGCAGCACCTCGGGCAGCGGCGCCACGCAGCGGGCGATGCACAGCCGCTGCTGCTGGCCGCCCGAGAGGGCGGTCGCGCTGGTGTGCAGCCGGTCCTTCACCTCGTCCCACAGCGCGCCCTGGCGCAGCGCCCGCTCCACCGCGTCGTCGATTTCCTTCCGCTTGTACGCATGGTCGCCCACCTTGAGCCCCGAAGCCACGTTGTCGTAAATCGACATCGTGGGGAACGGGGTTGGGCGCTGGAACACCATGCCGATACGGCGCCGGATCGCCACCGGATCGGTCCCGGGGCCATAGATGTCCGCGCCGTCGAGCAGTACCGATCCTGTGGACCAGCCGCCGTCGGACAGCTCGTGCATGCGGTTGAGGCAGCGCAGGAAGGTGCTCTTGCCGCACCCCGACGGGCCGATGATGGCCGTGACCGTGTTCGTCGGGAAGAAGAGCGAGGTCTCCTTCACGGCGATGTTGCGCCCGAACAACGCGCTCAAGCGTCGCGTCTCGATGCGGACGAGCGCGTTGTCGGGCCGTTTGACGTCCTCGGGACGCTTCTCCATCCGCGGGGCTCCATGGGATGACGACCCCGCCGGCACGGTCACAACCGGCACCGGCACCGAGGGGGTGACAGCGGGAACGCTGGCGAGCCGCGCCATGGGCCGATCAGATCGCGGACTTGTTGCCAAAGCGTTGCCGTGTCGCCCAGCGGGCGGCGAGGGCCAGGGTCAGGACGAGCGCCATCAGCACCACCGCCGCCGCCCAGGCCATCCGGTGCCATTCCTCGAACGGTCCCGTCGCGTAGGTGAAAATCTGCAGCGACAGGGTCTGCATCGGCTCGCGGATGGAGGTCGAGAAGTTCAGGTTGCCGAGCGCGGTGAACAGCAGCGGCGCGGTCTCGCCGGCGATGCGTGCCACCGCCACGAGTCCGCCGGTCACGATGCCGCCCATCGCGGTGCGGGCCACGATCGTGAGCGACGTGCGCCAGCGCGGGTATCCCAGCGCCAGCGCCGCCTCGCGCAGCGAATTGGGGACGAGGCGCACCATTTCTTCGGTAGTGCGGGCCAGCATCGGGATCATCAGGATGGCGAGCGCCGCGCCGCCGGCCAGGGCCGAAAAATGACCCACCGGCTTCACGAGCCAGGTCCAGGCGAAGATGCCGACCACGATCGACGGCGTCCCGTTCAACACGTCGGCGATGAAGCGCACCGTCCACCCCATCCGGCCGTTGCCGAACTCGGCGAGGAACAACCCCGTCCCTACGCCGATCGGCATGCCGACGACACAGGCGAGCAGGACGACGATGACGGACCCGACGATCGCGTTGGCCACGCCGCCGCCCGCTTCGCCGGCGGGGACGGGGCTCTTCACGAAGAAATTCCAGTCGATCGAGCTGGCGCCCTTGTGGATCAGGTCGCCGAAGATGAGCAGCAGCGGCAGCACGGCGAGAATCGCCAGGGCGGCGACGACGCCCGTCATCGTGCCGCTCTTGAGCCGGCGGCGGACCGCGCGGGTGCTCACAGCGCCTTGCTCCCCACGGCGGCGCCCTTGGCGACCCGCCATACGAGCAGGCGGGCGAGGGCGTTCACCGTGATGGTCACGACGAACAGCACCAGCCCGACGGCGACCAGCGCGGACAGATACATCGGCGTCGTGGCCTCGCTGAATTCATTGGCGATCGCCGCGGCCATGGTGTAGGCGGGGGCGAGCAGCGAGGCCCCGAGGTCGTGCCGGTTCCCGATCACCATCGTGACCGCCATCGTCTCGCCGAGTGCGCGCCCGAAGCCGAGCATGATGGCGCCGATGATCCCGGCCCGACCGTAGGGCAGCACCGCGGTCCACACCGCCTCCCAGCGCGTCGCGCCGAGGCCGAGGGCCGCTTCGCGCTGCGTCGCGGGAACGGCGAGCAACACTTCGCGGGACACCGCGGCGATGTAGGGGACGATCATGATCGCCAGGATCACACCGCCCGCGAGCATTGAGGGGCCATAAAACACGCCCTTGAAGAACGGCGTCCAGCCCAGCGTGGCGCGCAGCGGCGGCAGGGCAATCCCGCGCAGCATCGGAATCAGCACGAAGATCCCCCACAGGCCGTACACCACGCTCGGCACCGCCGCCAGCAGCTCGACTAGGAACCCGATCGGCTGGCGCAGCCACTTCGGGGCGAACTCGGTGAGGAAGATCGCCGTGCCGAGCGCCAGCGGGACTGCGATGAGCAGCGCCAGCAGCGACGAGACGACCGTTCCGAAAATCATCGGAGCGGCGCCGTACACCTCGGCCACAGGATCCCACGTCGTGCTGGTGATGAACTTGAAGCCGAACCGGCTCAAGGCCGGCCAGCCACCCACGAAAAGCTGCGCCCCGATCGCGAGCAGCAGGAACGGCAGCACGAGCGCGACAGCGGTCAGCAGGAAGCGATAGGCGGGATCGCCAAAGTTGCGGGCGCTGCGGCGCAACACGGGGGCTGCCGCATGCGCCGTGGGCTGGCCCGCCTCGAACTCTTGTGGTGGGGCTTCGGTCATGCCGGTAGTCACCTGCGCAAGCTATGCCGGCCCCGATGCGGGTCCGTCACGGCGGTGTAACGGTTCGGTCACCCGGGTGAGACAAGAAAAACCCCCCGCAAGGGAACGCCTTGCGGGGGTGAGACCGGCAGCCGTTCGGAGGGTTAACGAGCTGCCGAGGCCGTCCAGACTTTCTTGCCGCCCGCTTCGATCGACGCGAGCCGGTCGGCGATCCAGGGACGCAGCGCCGTGGGCAGGGGGGCATAGCCCAACGGAGCGGCCTTGTCCTGGCCTACCGTCTCCGCCCACCACACGAACTTGATGAGCGCCTCGGTCTTCACCGGGTCGTCATTCGTCTTGCGCAGCAGCAGGTAGGTCATGCTGGCGATCGGGTACGCGTCCGCCGCTTCGGCGTCGGTGATCGACACGCGGAAGTCGGTGTTCGGCCCCATCGCGTTCATCGAGGCGGACAGCGCCGACGTCGTCGCAGCGAGCGTCGGAGAAACGAAGTTGCCGGCTTTGTTCTGCAGCTGGCCGAACGGCAGCTTGTTCGAGTTGGCGTAGGCCAGCTCGACGTAGCCGACGGCGCCCGGAGTCTGG
>DATLVL010000064.1:0-6205 GCA_035577525.1 Gemmatimonadales bacterium
GAATCGCCGTTGATGAGCGCGATTGCACGGCTACGGTTCGACGTCCACGTAGCGTCCACCGCCCGCTCGAACGCGAGCGCGTCGAGCAGCGAGACCGCATGCACATGGCTGTCACGGGCGAGATGGCCGTAGTGGCGGTCGATCATCGCGATACTCGAGCCGATGAAACGCGAGACGGCGAACACCGGGACGCCGGCCCGGAGCGCGAAGGTGGCGTAGGTGTGGCGCAGGTCGTAGAGGCCGCGAATGGGCTCGACGCCGGCGGCGATCTGGGCGGGCCGCCAGTGGCGGCGGCCGAAAACGCGGAAGTCGATCCGGCCGCCGCGCGCGTTCGGGAAAAGGATCGGATTAACCGAGGCCCGCAGCCGGTCGAGCGCCTCAACCGCCTTCGCTTGCAACGGCACCGCACGCGTGCTCAACCTCGTCTTGGTGTTCTTGATCCTGCCGTTCGCGAACGCACGCCGCACGTAGACCACGCCGGCCTCGCGGTCGACATCGTGTTGCTCGAGCCCAAACAGTTCCGACGGTCGAAGCCCGGTCGCAGCGCCGAAGATCACCATCGGCCCGTATACCGGCCCCAGGTGAGCGGCGATCGCCTCGATCTGCGCCCAGGACTCGAACGGCCGCTTCTCCTTCGGCCGCCGCTGCGGATTCGGCACCCCGCGCTTCGCCGGATTGAAGTCGAGCAGCCCCCACGCGACCGCGCGGTTCAGGACCTGCCGCAGCGCCTGGGTCGCCTCGAAGCGATGCCCTTCAGGGATCGTCAATCGCCAGGTGTGCACGTCCTTGGGCGACAGGTCGGCGATCCGCTTCTCGCCGAGCGTGTCCGTTGCTTTACCGAGCAGCCACCGCAACTTCGCGATCGTCACCGGTTCGGCCTGATGCAGCTCCAGGTACTCCTCGACCAACTCGGCGAGTGTGATTGCCCCTCCGCGGCCAGGACCGATTCGATCGAGCGCCTTCCGAAGTGCCTTTCTGTGCTTCCGCCCGGGTCGCGAACCCGCCCACCTGCGGCCGTGCTGAGCTTCGTCCTTCAAGCCGATACCGGTAAGCCCACAACGGCTCGCCGTCCGCGCCCTTCGCCGTCAACTTGAACACTTGCCCTTGCTGGATCATCTCGAGCCTCCTCGATCGACAACCGGATCGAGGAATCAGACCCGGGTTGACCACCTCTCTCAACGAGAGGGAGTCATCTCGGACCGCATGAGTTCACCTGCGACGCCGTTTAGGCCGTGCGGCGGTGGACGAGCCAGATGGTCACGCCGATGAGCAGCAGCGAGAGCGCTAGCAGCCAACTGCCCTCGATCAGCTGGAACGACCAGAACCGGCTGGCTGGCTGGTAGCTGGTCAGCTGTGTGTACCCATGTCGGGACAGGCACTGTCCAACGAAATCTGACTTGCTGAAGTTGCCGGGTCCGGCCTTCGGCGGAGGCGGCGGGCATATACGCTCGAGAAGGCCGATGGGAGCCCGGCCAAACGCGAATTGGCCGCCCTTGGTCCACCACTGGCGCACGACCAACGCAGAGCCGGGCACGTTGATGTTCCTTGTGATCAGCGCGGTCAGGTAGTGCTGGCGCAGGAACGTCGCGGCCACAAGAGCGAGCCCCGCGTATGCGACGAGGGTGGCGACGATCGCGGGCACGACCCGGCGGACGAGCACGCCGGCCAGGGCGCCGATCGCGAAGGCGGCCAGCGTCCAGGCAGCGAACGCAACCCCGCGCAGGTCGAACAGGCCGGAGGCCAGCGGGGAGAGCGCGGTAAGAAAACGGCCCTGGTTACCCGCCGCGAAGTACGGCTGGTAGTACCAAGACAAGAGCACGCTGAAAGCTCCAGCGGCGGCCGTCACCGTGGTCGCGAGCAGCACCAGCTTGGCGAGCGTCCAGCGTCGACGTCCAAAGCCCTGGGTCCAGGCGTACCGGAACGTGCCGGTCTCCAGTTCACGCGCCAACAGAGGCGCACCGAGGAACGCCCCGATCAGCGCGGGCACCGGCTGCCACACGAAGCCGTTCGACAGCTGAACGTCCATGCTTTGGAAGCTGCTCGCAAGGACACTGCAGACAGGCGAGCCTGCCGGGTGGCATGCGTTCGCGGCGGCGTACGCGTGGTGCAACTGACGACCGACCAGCCAGACGTACACCGCCAGGCCGCCCAGCAGTACGGCGACTCCGGTCAGCGCGAAGCGGTGCTGCCGCCAGGTGACCCAGATCATCCGCCGCCACGGCAGCGGCCGCACGTTCGCGTCCTGCTCGGGACGTGCGGGCATGGCTAGCGCGCTCATTGCATCGCCGCCGACAGTTCGGCGGCGCCGCCGCGGCCCGGACCGGGGAGCGCCGCGGCGCCGGGCTCGCGCAGATACGCAAGTGCGAGTTCTTCCAGGCCGACCGGATGCGCCTCCCAACCCTGCGGCACCGGGTCAGCGCTTCCGTTCGTTCTGACCAGCAAGTGGACCTGCGCCTCGCCGCGCCGAGTGTGCACAACAGTCAGCTCCTCGCTGTATCTGTCGGCTTGCGCGGTCGGGCCGGTTACGACGCGGTGGCATGCGAGGAGGTCGTCGACCTCGCCGGCCACCTGGACGCGTCCGTGTGAAAGGAGAACGAGGTAGTCGGCGACCCGCTCGAGTTCGGCCAGCACGTGCGAAGACAGCAACACGGACACGCCGTCGTCGGCCGCCGCCGTCAGCACAGTGGCCATGAAATCGTGTCGGGCGATCGGGTCGAGCATTGCTACCGGCTCATCCAGCACGAGCAGCCGCGGCCGCCGAGCGAGCGCCAAGCTCAGCGCCAGCTGCGCCTGCTGACCGCCAGAAAGCCCGGACGCCTTCCGCTGTAGTGGGATGCCGAGATCGTCCAGCCGACTCTTGACGTAGCGATCGTCGAAGCGGCGGTTCAGGTTGCGAGTGAGATGCAGCATGTCCGCGACCGACAGGTTCTTGTAGAGCGGAGTGTCTTGCGCGACGAACGCGATGCCGTCCAACGCGGCGAGTGACCCAGCCGGTAGGCCGCCGAGCACCGTCACGCTGCCCGCGGACGGCGCCATAAGGCCGACCGCGAGATTCAGGAGCGTGGTCTTGCCGGCGCCGTTCGGGCCGACCAATGCGGCGACGTGACCGCCGGGAATCGCCAACGAGCACTCCCGTAACGCCCAGGTTCCGCCATACCGCTTGCCCAGGCCGCTGGCCTCGATGACGTTCACGCAACACGCTCCGCTTCGCCGCTGTCCGCCGTATCGGGACGACCGGCCGACCCGTCGTGGCGCTCACGAAAATCCCGCAACACGCTGCTGAACAGCGCCACCATCGCGCTCTCGTCCAGCCCCGCCGCATCAGCGCTGACAACCCAACCCGACAACGCGCGGCGAAGCCCCGTTAGCTCGGGAAGCCCGGCCTGACTCAGCGTCGCAGTGATGAACGTCCCTTGCCCGGGTCGCCCGGCCGCCAGCCCCTTCGCCTCGAGATTTCTATAGGCCTTCAGCACGGTGTTCGGGTTGATCACCAGCGAGGCGACGGCGTCCCGGACCTTGGGCAGTTGGTCGCCCGGCTTGAGATAGCCGAGCCGCAGCGCGTGCTCCACCTGCTGGACGAGCTGCAGATACGTCGGCACACCAGAGGACGGATCGAGCCGGAACTCGATCGCGGACCCCGCGACAGCAGGCGAGCCTTCCCCGCTGCCCGCGTCCAAGCGCGAGGGTTCAGCCCCGGACGGTTTGCTGCTCGGCTTATCTATCTTCATAGGACAAGCATACAGCGACGGGGGCTACCGTCAAGAGCTTGTCGGCTCCGACCGCCCGTGCGATGGAGCATTTATTGAGCAGAGCGGACGCAACCAACGGCAACCGCCGGCAAAAGCGCCCGCCGTAAGACCGGCTCAGTTACTTGCGAACCGTTGCCAACGCTTGCCACTGTTTGCGGCAAGTGCTCCATGATAAGGAAGGGTCGACGGTTCGAGTCCGTCAGAGGGCTTGAAACAACTGCAAATCCACTGCCTCTGTAGTCGGATCTGATGCAGAAGGGCACCTCCCTTCCCTCGGAGATATCGGCCGAGCATCGGCTGCGTGATGATTGGTGTCCTGGCTCGGGCGACGGCGCCTGGTGCGCCGCCGCCCGTTGCGCGTTCCTTACTGCTTCGCCGGACCGGTGTGCGACACGGGCGCAGGCCCGACCGGCTCTCCGCCCGGTCCACCCGCGAAGGTGAGCCACGGAATCGACGGCTGGTAGCCGACGGGCGGCTTCGTCCAGTCGCAGACGCCGTCGGGGAACGCCTGCTGCAGGCGCGTCCACTGCGCCGCGGTGAACGTCACCGAGTAGTCGGCCGGATCAAGCGGCTTCAGCTGGCACGCCATCGCGTTGTCGACGAGCGGCTCACCCGCTGCGAGCCGCGAGTCGCCGAAGTGCGGGAATGCCGCCGCACATGTAGCGGGATCGGTCGTCTCGGTCAGCGCCGCGCCGATGAAGCACTCGTCGCCGGCCGTCGCCGGCTTGTCGTCGAGCACCTTCTGCGAGAGCGGAACGTCCCGTGTGTCCGACTCGATTGTCGAGAGCCAGCTGTCCATCGTGAGGAAGGACTTCAGCGCGATCGATGCCGGAGGCACGATGTTCGTCGGCACGAAGGCGGCGTCCCACGTCCAGATCAACTGGTTGCCGTGCCCGCCGTTCGCGGCGTCGAGCCGAGCCCGCATGACGTACGAGTGGTAGTCGGTGTGGATGTCGTTGAAGAGATGCTCGGAACCGCGCAGGTCGATGATCGGCACGTTCGCAAGCTGCGCGCCGTTGGTGACCTGTCCGGTGCGGTAGGCGATCGACTGCGCGACCAGGTCCGGCGCCGACCGTGCTGCGGTGAAGTTGAGGTCGATGTCGGTGCCGCCCACGCCCTGGTTGAGCGAGACGAACTGTTCCGGCGTGATCGTGCCCGCATTCAGCGCACTGAGCCCGTACTCGACTCCCACGTTGGAGAACGGGCTGCGGGCGAAGCCGTCGCTGGGCCGGAAGCCCCAGATCGCCGACTGGTAGTCCTGCACGTCGCAGCGCACTCCGCCGGGATTCGACACCGGGTCGTACACGAGCGACGCGAACGGCGTTCCGGCGAGGTGGCAGTTCGACGCGCGCGACGGAATCCCGACGGGGGCGAAGCTCAGATCCCACGCTGTGCACACGCCCGGGTCGCGGACGTCCATCACCGCAGCCTGTTGCGCAGTGGTGAAGCCCGCGCCGGGGGTGCTGAAGTAGTTGCGCAGGAGGTGGCAGTCGTTGACCTCGTTCGCCGTCGTCCAGCTGTCCTGGAAGCTGCAGTTCGGCTGGATGCCGTTCAGGAGTCCCGGATAGTCGGCGGCGATGACGTATTGCTGGATCGAGCCGCCCGAGCAGCCCGTGCCGATCGTGTAACGGATGCCGCCGTACGTCTCGATGATGTGCTCCTTCAGCATCATCAGCGCCTCCGCCGAGACGACGTCGTTCGCGTCGTCACCGCGGATGTTGAGGTTGTTGTTCGCGACCATGAACCCGCGTGAGAGCGCGAGGTCGATCACGTCGTTCTGCGGTGCGCCGTTCGTGTGCCAGGGCGCGGTGCCGCCGCCGAACTGGTAGAGCACCTTGTGGTTCCAGCCGGGCTGCGACGCCCAGGGCGCCCAGCCGGCGCTCGGATCCGCGAGAACGCTGACGTCGTACAGGCCGCGGTCCATCGCACCGTGCTCGGAGCGCACGATGTACGGCACCGTCACACCCTGGTCGGTCGTCGTCGACGCGATCGACGACGGGGGAGGCGGCGACGCGGGGTCATACGGCTGGAACGTGTGCGTCGTCGCGTTGAGGTAGTTGAACGAGACGATCGACGTGCCGTCGCACTGCGCGTCGGTCGGTGCCGGGAAGCCGGTCACCGTCTCGCAGATCCACGGCTGCACCTGCGGCCCGGCAAAGACCGGTCCGCCGCTCGGATGATTCGTGATGGTGAGATGAACCGTCGGCCCGTTCTTCATCGACGCCATCAGGTCGTTCGCGCCGTTCGTGAGTCCCGTGACGACGCCTTCGTACGCGCCGTTCGGGCGCACTGCGAACATCGAGGTGACGTCTGTCCCGTCGAGGCTCACCCGTACGGTCGACGGGTCGACGCGGTTCGGCAGGACAACCTGCACGAGTGCGTCGCCTCCGGAGACGAGGTCAGCGCGGTTCGAAAGGACGACGAGTTGTGGCTGCCCGCCGTTGTTGGATGCGGAC
>DATLVL010000065.1:0-4840 GCA_035577525.1 Gemmatimonadales bacterium
CACCCGGGCGGGAGCGGCCGAATCGATCAGCGCGAAGATCTGGTCCCATTGGGCACGGTTCGAATTCGACTGGGGCGCCGGCACGACAGCCCGCATCGCGACGTAGACCGTTCGAGACGCCGAATCGAGTGTCCACCAGAACGGGCGATCGGGTTGCTGCTCCCAGAGAGGCGGCGGCCCCTGCCGCATCGTCACCCACCCGTCGGCCTCCGCGGGGGCTCCGTGTAACGCGCCAGCCCCGGAGCTCGGGGCGAGTTGGACGGTGTCGACGCGCCCGCCGCGCTCGAGCACGAGCGGCAGGTGCTCCGGGTCAGCCGCGAGCCCCAACCCCGCCACGATGGCGGGGTTCATCAGCCACAGGGGGCCCCAGGCGCGCACCCACCAGTCGTTCTCGTGCGACACGATCGAACCGACGCGTGTCAGCGCCTGCGCGGCGCCGAGGCGCCCGATTTCGAGCACCCGGGCCCCGACAAGGTCGGCGTGTGCCGAATCGGCCCGCCGCACGAACAGCCCATCGTCGAAGTCGTACAGCTCGAGCGGATAGCGGCGCTCGCCGAACGCGGAGTCAGGTTCGACGGTCGTGTGCGCGTCCCCGATCAGAGCCACGAGGTGCAGCACACCGACCAGTACTGCGTCCCGGTTCAGGCGCGGCAGCCGCCGCTCCAGGCTCTGGACGGACGAATCCCATTGCGCGACGCTGATCCAGCGGAACGGCGCCGGGTGACGCCGGGGGAGCTCCCGGGCCAGAAGTTGGAGGTCGGCGCGCCACCCCGCGTCACGGCGGGCCGCGCTCTGTGCCTGGAGCGATGCAGTGCACAGCAAGAAGAGGCAGGCCGTACGACGCATCAGAATCCCAGCCAGTAATTCACTTTCAGGAGAAAGATGTTCTGGGCCGGCCCCTGAAACAGCGAACGGGCGTCGGGTCCGAAGTCGATCGCGCCGCGATTCAGGCTCGAATCGCTCTCCCGCGTCCATACGAGATACAGCGTCGCCCCGGGGTGATACTCCCAGCGCAACACCGCGTTGCCGCGCAGCGATCGGAACGTGAACGTCTGATCGGGGAACGAGAAGCTCTTGGCGGGGCCCGCGCCATCCGGGTCGATCGTGATCGTGTTGGGTGATCCCGGCGCGACCGACACGGTGCCGACGTCCTGCCCGTACGTCAGCTTCTTGAGGCCCCGCGGCGCGGCGAATTCCTTGTAGCGCGAATACTGGCCGCTGGCGATCAGCGGCTGGGCGTACAGCTCGAACGTGAGATTGGGGTTGAAGGTGATGTTGAAACGCGTCTCCATCGAGACGGCGTGCTGCACCAGGTCCGCGAAGACGTAGCGGGTGCCGCTGAACGCCGTCGCGGTCGTGTCCGTGACCGCCTCCACGTATTGGTCGCTGCGCGAGCTGTAATTGTAGGACGGCCCGAGGGAGAGGGTGATGTTCGATGCCGGTCGCAGCTGCAGCGAGAGGCTGCCGGACCACTCGGGTTTGCCTTCGCTCGAGCGGTCGTAGGACCCATTGCCGTTCACGACGACGTCCTTGCGGCGATCCGACGACACCCCGAGCTGCCAGTAGTTGACGCCCGGCTTCTTCACGACGGGCCCGCCGCGCGTCAGACGATCGTCGAGCGTACTGGGCCGGCCGATGTAGAACGTGGTGAATTCCCAATAATTCAGCAGCGTCACGTCGTAGAACGCCTGGGCCTGCCGGTCGATCAGGTCCCCTTCGAAATTGTACTTCTGCTGGCCGCCCACGATGGCGAACATCTGACGATACCAGGTCGTCGGCTTGGTCCACTGCCGGAAGATGTTGCCATTCATGTACGCGTAGTCGGCCTGCGAGAGAAACGCGATGTCGTTGTTCTCGAATCCCGGCGTGCGAATATTGGTGGCCACCTCCCACAACCAGTCGCCCTGCTCGCGCGCGAATCGCGCATAGGCCCCGAGTCCGCGCAGCGAGGTGAGCGACGGGTCGAAGTGGTTCGTCAACAGGCCGTTCGCGCCGCCGCTATGGTCGGGGCGCTGGAAATAGCGCGCGCTCGACTGCTGCAGCCGCAGCACGGCGGCCGAGTCGCCCGAGACGTTGGTTCCCGCGACCTGCGCCATCAGGTGGAAGTCGCGGTTATGAAAGTACATCTCGGAGGAGAGACCGAACGACTCTGCATGGTGGCTCAGGCGATTGGTTTCCACGGAGTCGGTCAGGTTGTGGTAGACCGACGTGGCCATCGCGCGCACCACGGTCGCGCCGTCGCGGAAGTCCTTCTGCACGCGGCCCACGAAGTAGTTCGTGAATGGCTGCACCGCCACGTGCGAGCGCGAGCTGTCCGTCCACTGCACGCTCGCGTCGGCCCGCCCCGTGATGGCGTCCATGGTGCCGATCGACCACCCCGACGGCGTGCGGCCCGTCAGCTTCGCGGCGCCGATGATCGTCGAATTGCCCGGCACGTCGGCGTGGTTGACCGAGTTGAGCGAGTCGCCGTACGCGAAGGCGTCGATCTGCGGTGCGCGCCCCACGCGGCGGGAGTAGAACATCGAGAGGCTCGAGACGTTGGAGCAGAAGTAACAGCTCAAGCCGCCGAACCCGAAGTAGCTCGATCCCTCGACGAAAAACGGCCGCTTCTCCTCGAACGCCGTCTCGAACGCGCTGAGATTGACGACCGCAGGGTCGACTTCGACTTGCCCGAAATCGGGGTTCACCGTGGCCGTGAGCGTCAGGTTCGAAGTCACGAGATAGCGGGCATCGGCACCGACGCGGCCGTCCATCGCGTGCGCTTTGGCGAAGGGATCGGTGGGATCGCTCACCGGGATGTTGGTCGAACGGCCGACGACGTACGGCAGGATCTCCGCCTTCCCCGGCGCGCGGTGGATGACGAGTCCCGCGAGGTGCCCGAATCGCGGCGGTCCGCCGCTCTCATTCAGGTGCCAGAACGACCACTGCGACAACTCGTTCAAGCGGTTCTCCTGGCGCCAGATCTGCAGGCCCCAGGTCTGCTCCGTGGCGCTCGACGGATAGCGCAGCTGCGAAAAGGGTATGCGCAGCTCGGCTGTCCAGCCGAGCGAGTCGATCGCCGTCTTCACTTCCCACACCGGGTCCCACGAATCGTCGCTGCCGCCCCCCAGGCCGTTGGCATCACCGCGCACCCCCGAGGGGTTCACGGTGAAGAAGAGCCGGCCGATGTGGTCGTGATAGGTGTCGAAGATGACTTCGAGGTAATCGGCGTTGGCGTTGGCGTCACGCCGCACCAGCCGCGTCTGCACGCCGCGCGCCCCGGAGTCGTCGTACATGCGCGCGCCGACGTAGATCGCGGCGTCGTCATAGGCGAAGCGCACTTCGGTGCGCTGTGTGGCGGGTTTGCCTTCGTTCGGCTGGGCCTGCAGGAAACCGGTGGCGACCGGCGCGGTCTGCCATACCGCTTCGTCGAGCTTGCCGTCGAGATGAACCTCTTCCTTCAATGGCACCGCCCGAACTTCCGGTGGCGGGGTCGGATGGATGTTCTGCGTCCAGGCGGGAGGCGCCACGAGCAGCGCCAGCATCGGCACCAGGGCGGCTGATTTCGACATTGGGCGACGACCAGGGCGAAGGATACCCAATTTGACGCCCCGCCTTGAAACAAGGTTGCGACGGCCATGTCAGGACTGTGTGGCGTTCTTAACGCAGATGGGCCTTGAGCCAGGCAGCGATGTCACCCTGGACGGCCACCGGCATGATGGTGTCCTTGAGGGTTGGGTACTCGCTTGGCGACCCATCGCCATCGGTATGGAGGAAAAGGTGGTTCAGACCGGGATACACCTTGACCGTGACGTCCCTGTTCCCGCCCGCTCGAAAGGCCGCCGCCAGCGTGTCGGCCTGCCCCGCCGACACCTGCCGGTCGAGCGCCCCCTGGAGAATCAGCACCGGGACGCGCACCGCTCGCGCGGTGGGCAACGGATCGTACGCGGCGAACCAGCGCGTCCACGGGCTGGACTGCACCATTTGGTCGACCCGTTGTGAGACCAGGGCGAGCTGCGCCCTGCGCGCCGAGTCCGGCAGATCCGGCGCGGTCTCGATCGGACGGCGGAACTGATCTATCAGGATCGCGCGTCCATCCTTCCCTGGACCGGCGAGCAGCACGATCCCGGCCAGCCGCGCATCGTCCTTGGCGACGAGCGGGGCGATCGCCCCGCCCTCGCTGTGCCCCAGCAGCGCGACCTTCGACACGTCGGACCGATGCCGCAGCCACGCCACTTCCTGCCGCACGTCGTCGGCGTAATCGGCCGTCGTGCCGCCGGCTCCCGTCGAGCCGCCGGCACCGCGATCGTCGAGCCGCAGCACCCCGATTCCGTCCGCCGCGAGCCGCTCGGCGATCACCCGGAACGGCCGGTAGGCGGGGAGCAGCGGCCAGAGATCCTCGTCGCGCGTCTGCTGCCCGGAGCCCGTGATCGTAACGACGACGGCGACGGGCCGGGGAGCCGCGATCGGCAGGGTGAGCGTTCCCGCGAGCGAGAAGGTGTCGCCCTGGAGCGACCGTATGGGGATGCGCACCTCTTCGGCCGTATAAGCAGCGCCGGCGGGTGCGCGGTAGTCGGAGACGGGGCGCCGCAACCCCGCCAGTGGCGCGATCGAATCCCGGCCGTTCCACAAGTCGGCGTGTACCCGCTGCACGGGGATATCGATAGGCCACGCCTTGCCGCCCGTGGTGAGGGTCGTCGCCACAACCCCCGCAAACGACACCGTCGCCGAATCGCCATGATGGGCGATCGTCACCGGGAGCACCGAGTCCGTTCCCATGAGGAGCATGCGGACGGTGGTATCGCGCGCAAAGCGGCGGGCGAGCAGCGCTACGACCGCCACCGACTGCGCCGGGATCACT
>DATLVL010000066.1:0-7860 GCA_035577525.1 Gemmatimonadales bacterium
CGCGCACCTGCTCTCGCACCGCCTCCACGGCGACACGTGCGGCCGCCGCGACCGGGTATCCGTACGCCCCGGTACTGATCGCCGGAAATGCGACCGAACGGACCCCGTGCTCCGTTGCGAGCCGCAGCGCGCTCACGTAACAACCGCGCAGCTGCTCCGCCTCGCCGCGCTCGCCGCCTTCCCATACCGGTCCCACCGTATGGATCACGTACCGCGCGGCCAGACGATACCCCCGCGTGAACCGCGACTCGCCCGTCGGGCATCCGCCCAGACCACGACACTCGGCCAGGAGCTCCGGTCCTGCGGCCCGGTGAATTGCCCCGTCGACACCACCTCCGCCGAGCAGCGAGCTGTTGGCGGCATTGACGATGGCGTCGACCGCCTGGGCGGTAATGTCCCCGATAACCGCTTCGAGCCGCGTCATCTGCGCGAAGCTACCTTCCGCCGAGCCCCGGGCAATCGCATCTTTGGCGCGGCTCAAGGGAGGAGGGCGATGCCGCGTCGCGACCTCATCGAACGGGTGCGGAAGGCTCTGGGGGACCGCTACGAAGTCATCACGGCGGTCGGCCGCGGCGGCAACGCCTCGATCTTCGGCGCGTTCGATAAGGCGGGGAACCGCGTCGCGATCAAGGTGTTGCACCCCGAGCTCGCGGTGTCGGTCGCAGCCGACCGGTTTCTCCGCGAGATCCGCTATGCCGGCAAGCTGCATCATCCGCATATCGCTCCGCTGCTCGACAGCGGCGAGAGCGACTACCTGCTGTGGCTCGTCATGCCCTACGTGCCGGGGGAGTCGCTGCGCAGCGCGCTGCATCGCGAGCGGCGGCTGGCGCCGGACTTCGCCGCCCGGCTGGCGTGCGAAATCCTGGAAGCACTGGGGTACGCGCACGGGCAGGGCCTGGTCCACCGGGACATCAAGCCGGACAACATCGTGCTGTCACCCGACGGCGCCGTGCTGGTGGATTTCGGCATCGCGCGCGCCATCGCGCAATCGGAAGGCGATCGCGTGACGCGCAGCGGGTTCGTCGTGGGAACCGAGGAGTACATGAGCCCCGAGCAGGCCATGGGGACGGACGACATCGACGGCCGCACCGATCTCTACTCCCTCGGCATCGTCCTGTTCGAGGCGGTGACGGGGCGGCCTCCGTTCTCCGGTCCGTCACCGGCGGTCGTGATCGACATGCAGCAGCATCACGAACCGCCGGACCTGCGCCGCCTGCGTCCCGAGCTCGCGCCGGAGTACGCCGCGGCGATCACGCGGGCGCTGCGCAAGCGCCCTGCCGAGCGGTGGCCCGCCGCCGAAGAAATGCGCCAGGCCCTGTTGCCGTTCAGTCTCTCCGGCGGATGACCGACCCGCTGTTCGATCAGGTTTCGACCGCCCTGGCGGGTCGCTACGCCCTGGTCCGCGAGCTCGGCCAGGGGGGCATGGGTGCGGTCTTCCTCGGCAAGGACGCGAAGCTGGGGCGCGAGGTCGCGATCAAGGTGCTTCCCCCGACCACCCGCGCCTACCTTGGCAGCGAGCGATTTCAGCGCGAGGTGCAGCTGGTCGCGCGGCTCTCGCACCCGCACATCGTCCCCCTCTTCGAAGCGGACGAGGTCGAAGGGTTCCTCTACTACGTCATGGAATACGTGGAGGGGGAATCGCTGGCGCAGCGCCTCGCGCGCCAGGGGCCGCTCCCCTTCGAGGAAGCGATCCGCATCATCGCCGAGGTCGGCGACGCGCTGCAATACGCCCACGAGCACGGCATCGTCCACCGCGACATCAAGCCCGCCAACATCCTGCTCTCGGGTGAGCACGCCCGCGTCACCGACTTCGGGATCGCGAAGAGCGTCGCCGAATCCGAGGAGGGGAAGACCCTCACCGGCACCGGAGTGACCGTCGGAACTGCGGCGTACATGAGTCCCGAGCAGGCGAGCGGCGAGCGCCGCATTGACGCCCGCAGCGACGTCTACGCCCTCGCCGCGGTGCTGTACGAGATGCTCGCCGGCGAGCCGCCGTTCACCGGCCCCAACGCGCAGGCGATCGTCGCCCGCATTCTCGTCGACGCGCCTCGCGCCGTGCGGACGATTCGCCCCAACGTGCCGGCCCATGTGGATCAGGCGCTGCTCGCGGGACTCGCCAAGGTCCCGGCAGACCGGCCAGCGTCGGCACGCGGCTTCGTCGATAGTCTCGCCGCCCCGACCGTCGAGCGGCGCGCGAGCCTGCCGCACATACGGTTTTGGCTGGCGGCCGGCGCAGCGCTCCTGCTCGCCGCCGCCATTGCCACCACGCTGTTGCTGCGCCCGCGTCCCGTGACGGTCCCCGCGCGGCCCACCGGCATGGCGCTCGTCGGGCCGGGCAGGTACACGGTGGGCGGGGGATCGGGTCGCCCGACGCACAGCGTCGCGCTCGCCGCCTTCTACATCGATTCGACCGAAGTCACTGTCGCGAGCTACCTGCGCTACCTCACCCCGGCCGGGTTCGCCACGCCGTGGCGCCAGCGCCCACCAGACGATTGGCCCGCCACGGGAATCCTGTGGAGCGAAGCGCAGCGCTTCTGCGCGGCGCGCGGCGCGCGACTGCCGACGGAGGATGAGTGGGAAGCCGCGGCGCGCGGGCCCGAAGGCCGCCGCTACCCCTGGGGAGACCAGTGGGCCCGCGGCCGCGCCAATGCCGCCGGCGCGAGCGACACCTTGGCGCCGGTCGGCGGGTTCCCTCTGGGGCGCTCGTTCGTCGGGGCGCTCGACATGGTCGGGAACGCCTGGGAGTGGGTCGACGCGGATACCGTGACGCGCGGCGGCCTGGTCCGTCATGTGATCAAGGGCGGGGCATTCAACTCCCTCCCGCAAATTGCCACGGCGACGTATCGCGTGACGCTCCCCGACGACCGCGAGCAGCTGTGGAACACCGGCTTCCGATGCGCCGAAAGCATCCAAGGAGCGAAGCGGGATTGAGCCGGCTGGCTCCGTTCTGCGTCTTCCTCGTCGCGGCGTGCCAGCCGCAAGCGAAGCGTCTGCTGCTGCTGGACGAATCGCTCACGCAGCCGGTCGAGCTCGAGTCCACCGCGCGGCCGTGGGACGCCGCCGGCTATGCCGTCGATTACCGCCGCTTCTACCCGCACCTCACGCGCGCCGACCTCGATCGCTACCGCGTGGTGATGATTCTCGGCGGGCGCCGCCCCGGCGCCGCCTCCGACGCCCTCGACGCCGGGGACCTGGCGATTCTCACAGAGTGGACGCTGCGCGGCGGCGTCGTCGTGCTCGGCTACCCGCCCGAAGGCGGCGGGACGCTCGACCGCTGGCTCATGAACCGCTGGCTCGCGTGGACCGGAGCCAGGATCACGATCGGTGACTTTGCGCTGCGCAGCGCGCGCACGCCGCACGGTGCGCCGCCGCTCGAGCCGCAGCTCGGGAACGGCATGCGGGGTGCGGGATTCGACCCGTTCGCCGCCGGGGTCAGCAACCAGCTGCTGGTGGAAGACGACGCGCAAACACTCGCCAGCGTGGGACCGGCGGCGTTCGTTCAGGCACCGGGGATGAAATTGCAACGCCGCCCCGGCGCCGCCGCGATCGCCGCGACGCGGGTCGACAACGGGCTGGTGGTCGTCGCGTCACGCGCAGCGCTCGGCGGCGCCGGAGAGCCTGGCAGCGAGTCGGAGACGTTCTTCCGGGCCCTCGCCCGCTGGACGCGACGCCCCGCCGAATGGGCCCGCATTCCTGGAGGCGGCACGCGCACACGTCTCGTGCTCACCGGCGGTCCGGCCGCGGTCGCGCCCCGGGCCCCGCGGCAGTCGCCGCCGGACGGCGTCTTCTCCGAGCGCCTCGCGCGCGCGAGCCGCGCCACACCGCGGCCGGGAGCGGGCCTCCCCGGATGGATCACGCGTCAGGGCATGCGGGCCCTGCAAACCGATTTCCCGCGGCTCGCCCCGGAGGTGAGCGTCACGGCGCGCATCGCCGCGCTCGATTCGCTCACCAACATCCTCGACATCGGCGCGTTCAACCTCCTGGTGACCAACGCGCACGTCGCGGCGCTCGCCGATTCCACCGGCCGCGGGCGCTGGGAGCGCGACGCGCTGCGGGCTGCGTGGCAGCAGGTCTCCGGACGGCTGCAGGCCACCAGCGTGCGGTGGCTGCCGCTGGTCGCCCCCAGAGACCTCGAGGCCGTGGGCGACAGCGCCGGGCCGCCGTGTCCGCTCGACGACGTCTTGTGGGGGAAGATCGCGTCCGGCATGCGCGTGCTGTCGCGCTTCGCCGCTTCGCGATCCGACCTGATCCCGGCGGTGGGCATCGAACTCGATGAAACGACGCGCTCCTGGAGCGGCATGCCGTTCTGCGACGCGGCCTGGCAGGCCGGAATCTCGGCCCTGCCGAAGAATCCGGCGCTGACCAAGGCGCGGCTCACCGCGCTGGCTGCCGTGCCGCTGGTCGCGCGCTACGACACGTTGCTCGAGAGCGGGCTGCTCGCCGAGTACGACTCGGCGGTCTCGCGCGCCGTGGAGCAGCGCGCCGCCGCGATCGCCCAGGAGACGCGGCGCCAGCGGCGGGACCTGCTGGTCGCCGTCGTCGTGCCGCGCTCGCCGGATGACTGGTTCACACGCAGCCTGGTGCGCGGTCTGACGACCCCCAGCTCACCCGCGATCGTCCTGTCTCCCGATCCGCGAGCACGCCAGTTCCTCGGCATGGTGCTACACGCGATTCGTCTCGATCCCAGACAGTTGTCCGCCGGTGGAACCGGCCGCCTCAGTGGGCTGGTATTCCGCGAGCAGGACGGATTCTGGCTCGGCCCTGCGGAATCGGTATTCGTGGGGCCGAGTGACAGTCTGGCGCGCCTGCTACGCCGCCTCTCCAAGGAGCGCTAAAAACGGTTAGCTTTGGCGCGGGAGAGGGTGGGGCGGGATGGTCGCGGCGTACTGGTTGGAGCGGTGCGTCGAGGAAAGTCCGAGCTCCGTAGGGCAGACTGCCAGGTAACGCCTGGGCGCCGCAAGGCGACGGACAGGGCCACAGAGAACAGACCGCCCCTTTATCCAAGGGGTAAGGGTGAAACGGTGGGGTAAGAGCCCACCGCGCGGCCGGTAACGGCCGTGGCACGGTAACCCCCAGTCGGAGCAAGGCCAAATAGGCAGCGAGACCCGGCCCGGGTCGTCTGAGCTGCGGGTAGGCCGCACGAGATGGCTGGCGACAGTCATCCCAGAGAGATGACCATCTGGCCGCCTCGCGCGGCCAAACAGAACTCGGCTTATGGCCCCACCACTCTCCTCCGAATGACGGGCGGCAAGCCATATCCGGCGCAGTGGGAGCGCGTCGCCGACCTGCGGGTATTCCGTACGTCCCCCGATGCATGGGAAAAGCTGATCGCCTGGCGCACCGACATGGGGAAGCGAGGCTGGAGGCTGTTACGGGTCACCCACGAGGGACCGGAGCTGGTCGCGGTCTTCGGCCGCACCAAAGCCGACCGTCAGGATCGCTGACGTGAGACCCTACGAACAGGAGACGCGAGGCCCATGACGCCACGCTTGCCATTGATGACAGCCGTGCTGCTCGCTGCGGCGTGCGGCGGCGGTCCCCCGCGGCCCGGGACGGCGCCGACCCCGACACCGGCGGCGCCGCCGGGAGTCGCGCCGGTGCATTCGCCGACGGTGCAGTTCGCCCCCAGCACCACGCACTTTCTGGTGCGGCAGGACCTCCACATCCAGCAGGACTACGCAGGCCTCCCGCCGAGCATCGATCTGCGCTACGGCCTGTTCGTGACCGCGGCGATCGGCGCTCCTGCCGACAGCGGCTTGCCGACCACGTTCACCATCGACTCGATCGTCGTCGATTCCGCGACTCAGCTGCCGCCACAGATCAACCTCGCCGCCGCCCGCGGCTACCGCCTCACCGGCCGGTTGCTCTCCACCGGTGAATTCATCGGCGGTCCCTGTGATACGAGCGCGGCGGCATCGGGAATCAGCAGTCTGTTGCCCCGGTTCCGGAGCTTCTTCCCACGGCTCCCCGTGGGCGGCGTGCGTCCAGCGATGACGTGGAGCGATTCTACGGATGTGACCGACAACCCTGCGTGCTCAGGCGGATCCTCGATCACGACGCACTCGGCCAACCGGCGGACCGCCGCAGCGTGGGAGGATCATGCGGGAAGCCGGGCTCTGCGGCTCGAGTCCACTTCCAGTTATCGCTTTAATGGAACCGGGCAGCAGAGCGGTAATCCGTTTACGATCGACGGCGCGGGCGCGGGCACCGCATTCGCGTACCTCAGCTCGGATGGTCGCTATCTCGGCGGGGAACAGCGGGATTCGGCGACGCTGACCATCGACCTGCCGGTGCAGGGAATCACCATTCCGCGCCGTCAGCTCTCACACACGGTCGTTACGCCGTTGCCGCGGTGAGGCGGGCCGCGGCCGCCGCGCTCCTTGCCCTCGCGTGCGCCCGGCCGGCGCACGCGCAGGGTGCCGTCAATCGCGCCGCGTCGTATCTCGTCGCCTCGGACGTCAGCGACGCCCGTGCCCTGTGGGTGAACCCCGCCGGGCTCGCGGCCCGGCCAGAAGCCTCGGTGCTGCTCGATCTCACGGTGGTGCAACCCGGGGCCAAGGGGCGGCTGGGGCAGGTGACTGCCGGTTTCAACGCGCGGGGACTCTCGTTCGGCTACCAGCGCGACAATTCCCTGGCCGGTATCCACGGCCACACGTACAAGATCGGGCTGGCGGCGAACTACGGAAGATTCGCGGGAGGCGCGTCTCTGGCGCTCCATGGCGGCGCCAACCAGGGCACGGCGTGGGATTTGGGAGTGCGCTACGACTGGCTCTCGACCTTCACCGTCGGCGGCGTGATCCGCAACATCGGCCGCCCACGGATCTTCGGGGTCCGCCAGGCAACGAGCCTCGTTCCCGCGGTCACGCTGCGGCCGTTCGGATCAGTGCTCGCGCTGTCAGCCCAGGCGAGCATCGTGTCGGATTCGAGTGCCCGGGGCTATACCGTGGAGGCCGAGGCGCTCTGGCCGCGCTCGCCCAGGGTGGGGTTGCTCGCCCGGTTCGATACCGACGGCTCGCTGCACGCCCGAGCGCTGCTGTTCGGTCTGTCGATCGGGACGCATGACCGCGTGGGCGCCGTCGGCTCGACGCCGGGGGACCTCTCCAAGGTTGATGCGGTGAACGTTTACGGAGTGTCGAGCCGCACGCCGCGCTAGCCTCACATCCGTCTTCTGTTGATCCGTACTTTCCGTCCGATCGAGTCCGCCGGCAAGAGCCGCTGCAGCGGCCCTGCCAGCGACCACGCTCCGCGCGGCGTCATGTCCGGGTAGACGGTGTCGCGCCGGCTCCCGGGCAGGATGAGGATGTAGCGAAGGTCGGGACCACCCTTCCATTCCAGATCGAAGGTGAATGCCACGCTGTCGCGGGGGTAGCCGCGGCTGCCATGCGGGGTCAGCACGCCGACACGGCGATTCGACACCAGGAAAAAGATCGTATCGCCGCGATCGCGCGGGCGGAACACGAGCTGCACGCTGTCGCCGGGGGAGAGCAGGCGCCCAGCCGCGAGCGCCGCGCGCAGCGAATCAGGAACGGCGGCATTGTTCGTCGCCATCCACGGCGCCGCGGCGAGCACGTACCAGAACACCACCACCACGCCCGCGAGGAACGCGGCGCCGGCGAGGCATCCCGCCAGCGTCACACCGACCAGCGATTTCACGAACATGGAAAACCAGGTGCTGCGATGCTGCACGCGCTGCTTTGCGGCGGTGGGCAGCGCGTCGACCAGCGCGCGGCTCACCTCTCCCGCGCTCTGGAAGCGTTCGCCGGGGTCCTTCGCGAGCATGCGCGCGAGCACTGCGCCGAGCTCGGGGGTCACGTCGCTGCGCAGCTCGCGGATGTCCCGCGGCACGGCGGTGAGCTGCTG
>DATLVL010000067.1:0-5508 GCA_035577525.1 Gemmatimonadales bacterium
CAGACCCCGAGCCGCCGAGACGGCGAGGGAGGCGCATAGCCGCCGAGCCGCAGAGTGGACGCTTAGGGGTTAGGCGCAAGGATCGTCCCCGTCTCCTAATCCCTGGGCGGCCACTCGGCGGCTCGGCGGCTATGCGCCCACCTCGACGGCTGGGCGGCTCGGCGGCTCATCGATGACGCAGCGATAGCAGGTACAGCGCGAGGGCGTGTCGCTGCTCCCGCGTCAGCACCATCCCGCCATTGGGCGGCATCGGCGACGCCACCTGCTTCGGATCCTGCACGCCAATTTCGATGACGCGCTCGATCGAGGCGACGCTGCCCGAGGCGTGCAGCCATTTTCCGACCACGAGGCTCGGGGCGACACTGCCGATCCCGGCCCCGTCGGGGCCGTGACACGCGGGGCACGTGCCCACGTGGTACACACTGTCGCCGCGCGCCACGAGGGACTTGGGAGGATCGGCTTGCTGCGCCGGCAGGCGGGCGGCGACGCACAGGAGCACGGCGAAGATTCTGAGGACGGCGCTCATACGGGAATGTACTATGCAGACCCCGAGCCGCCGAGACGGCGAGGGAGGCGCATAGCCGCCGAGCCGCAGAGTGGACGCTTAGGGGTTAGGCGCGAGGATCGTCCCCGTCTCCTAATTCCTCGGCGGCCACTCGGCGGCTCGGCGGGTCGGCGTCTACCTGGAGCGTCTCGGCGACTCGGCGTCTGCCTAAGCGACTCGAGTAGTGTCCGCCGCTTTGACGAATCCCACCCGCTCCAGTTTCCCCCAGCGACGCAGTCCCCGCAGGTACTCCCAGAACGCCTGGATCTTGAATACCGCCAGCACTTGCCGGAATCCGAAGTTCTCGGCGACGCCGCAGAACAGCAGCTTCCACAGATCCGACCACGACGGATAGCGGCGGTAGCTGATCTCTTCCAGCAGGATCGCGGCGACGGACAGGAACACGCCGAACGCGACGGCGAGCACGAAGAACAGCAGGAAGAACTTCGTGTTGAGGAGGCCCAGCGCCCAGGCGAGCGGCACCGAGATGTACCCAAGAGTCTCGATGAACGGGCCCATCGTCTCGAAGATCAGGAAGTACGGCAACACCACCATCCCCATCAAGCCGTAGCGCGGGTTGAACATCATGCGGCGATAGCGCGACAGGCTCTGCAGCATGCCGCGGTGCCAACGATTGCGCTGGCGGCGCAGCATCTTCCAGTTCCCCGGCACCTCGGTCCAGCACACCGGATCGGGAACGAACACGATGCGATACGGCTTCTTGCGCTCGCGATACACCGCGTGCAGCGCCATGACCAATTCCAGATCTTCGGTGTCGGTCGAGGAGTCGTAGCCCCCGACGTCGACGACCGCCGATTTGCGATACACGCCGAACGCCCCGGAAATCAGGAGCAGCCAGCGCAGCGCGCTCCAACCCAACCGGCCCGAGAGGAACGCCCGCAGGTATTCGACGACCTGGAAGACGGGGAGCAGCTGGCGCGGCAGCGCGATGTGCGTCACGCGCCCCTCGTGCACGGTGCAGCCGTTGGCGCAGCGCACGATGCCGCCCACCGCCACCGTCTCGTCGGGCCACTCCATGAACGGCTTCACCGCTTTGAGCAGCGCGTCGTCTTCGATCACCGAGTCGGCGTCCATCGAAGAGAACAGCGGGTAGCGGCTCAGGTTGATGCCGCAGTTCAAGGCGTCGGCCTTGCCGCCGTTCTCCTTGTCGACCACGATGAGATTCGGCACCATCGGGCTCGCGTACAGGGCGCGCACCGACTTGGTGGGCAGCGAGCGCTTGTACACGCGGTCCACGCGGCGCAGGTCGTAGGCCTGCAGCAGCCGCTCGAGCGTCTGGTCCTTGGAGCCGTCGTTGACGACGATAATCTCGAACTCCGGATAGTTGAGCATCTGGAGCGAGCGCACCGTGTCGACGATCGTCTTCTCCTCGTTGTGCGCCGGGCAGATCATCGAGATCGGCAGCGTCATGTCGGAGCGCAGGATCTGCTGGTAGTCGGAGAAAAACGTGCGGCGCAGAAACGTCAGCACTTCACGCAGGCTGATGAAGAACAGCGCGATGTAGGAGATGTTGAGGGCGAGAAAGTAGGCAAGGACGAAGGCGTTGAAGCCTTCAATAGCGCGCGCGACCCAGAGCTCCCAGTTCACCCGGCCGCTGCGATCGCTTCGGGTTGGGCCGCGAGCAGCTCGCCGACCGCTTCACGCACGGCGGGATCGTCGTGGCGCGAGGCGATGTCCTGGAGCAGATCGGTGCGCTGCAGCACGACGAGCTTGCCGAGCAGCTTGCGTGCCGCGGCGCGCTCACGCGGCGTGCCGTCCACCAGCTTGCCGACGAAGCGGTCGAACACCCCCGCCTCCTGCAGCATCGACGCCGCCCGCTGCGCCGCATACGTGTCGGGCGAATCGATCAGGCTGGCGAGCGCCTGGTAGCCCTTCTCGCCCTTCGATCCCAGCGCCAGCGCCGCGTTGGACCGCACCCACCACTCGCGATCGCCCAGCGCCGACTTCAGCTCGGGAACGCCGGTCGTGCCGGGAAGCATCCCCAGCGCCTTGGCGGCCATGGCGCGCACCGGCCACTCGGCGTCCTTGAGCGCGAGCACGAGCTTGGGCGCGGCGCGCGGGTCGCCGATGACGCCGAGCGAGTGCGCCGCGCGGGCGCGGGCGTTGTCGTGCGGATCGCTGAGCAGATCTTCGAGCAGCCGCACCGCCTTGGGGGAGCGCAGCCGGCCCAGGATGTCGATCGCGGGGACGCGGGCGATGGCGGGGAGCTTGGGCACCTCGGCGATCAGCGGGTCGACCGCGGCGTCGCCCAGTGTCGCCAGGATGTCGGCGATGCGCAGCGCCGACCAGCGGTTCGTGTCCTTGAGAGCGCCGAGCAGCGACTCCACCGCCTCGAGTCCGCCGATCGTCCCCAGCGCCTTGGCGGCGCGGATGCGCACCTCGGGGACGGGGTCCTCCATCAGCTTCATGAGGTCGGGGAGCGGGCGCCGGCTCATCATGCGCCCCAGCTTTTCGGCCCCTTCGACGCGGTTCACCCAGCGGCGGTCGACCAACTTCTTGCGCTCCGATTCGACGAACCCCAGCTCCTCGAAGGCCGCGGTGATGCGGTGCTGCACCTTGCCGCGCACGTAGCGGATCTGGTCGAGCAGCGTCCACAGGATGACGCGCCGGTCCCAGGCGCCGAGCGGTCCCGGGATGTATTTGCCGAAATGGCCCTCGTCGGCATGGATGTAGGCGTGGATCTTGGGCATGAAGGCGGCGCGCTGGCGCCGCTCGTATCCGGTACGGATCTGCACGAACAGCTTGTGTCCCAGCGTCACCACGAGGACCAGACCGAACATGGTGCCGACGACAATGATGACGATCCACACGAACTGAATGAGGGTCGTCTGACTCACGCGGGCTTGCGCTCCAGCAATTTGCGGACGCGCGTGACCAGCTCGCGCGCGCGGAACGGCTTCACGACGAAGTCGTCGGCTCCCGCTTCGAGCGCCTTCACGATGTCCTCTTCGCGGCTGTTCGACGAGAGAATGATGACCGGGACCCCTTTCGTTTCGGGGGCGCCTTTGAGCTCACGCAGCACTTCGAACCCGTTCTTGTAGGGCATCAGCAAATCCAAAATGACGACATCGGGGATGCGGCGCCGGGCCTGCGCCAGTCCCTCGTTTCCGTCCGCCGCAAGGTCCATCGCGAACCCCTGCGCGGTGAAGACGGCCTTCAGAAACTGCCCCATCGCGGCATCGTCCTCGATCGAGAGGACGTGAGGCGCCGGCGCTTTCTTAGGCATAGCAGAATGCCCCAGGCACCCCGTAGCGACTTCCGACATCGCTGAGCGCTGCTCCCTGCGGGGGCCTGACGCGGTTCACGAGCGGAAGCCCCACGGACCTGGGGCACGGCCCAAGATAGCGAGTCGGGGCTACGGATGCACCTGAGCGGTGAAATCCGCTCGCAGCCCCGACCCTTCGATCACGACGCCAGTCGACCCGCCTTTTCCCCCTGTAAGAGTAATCGACCCCCCACCAGTATCCGAAGTGACCTCCGTCACGCGCACGATGCGCTCGTCCCCCGACGACGCGCGCAGCTCCGCGAGCGCCGACACGTTGCCGAACTTGTCGCGGCCGTAGATGCGCAGCTCCGTCGGGCGCCCACCGAGCAATACCAGCTCACCCACGAGTGCGTTCCCACCCGACAACACCACGAGTCGCGTCGGCGCAGCGGCCGCAGGATAGAGCGTTGCATCGTGCGCCACGTCGCCGATCGTCCCCGTCACCACCGTCGGCACGCCGGCGCGCTCGCCGAACTGCACCCGCACCCGCGCCCGGCCGATCGAGTCGGTGAGGTTCGACGCGGTGCCGATGATCCGCCCGTTGGTCACGCTGAACGTCACGCCCACGCCGCCGAGCGGCCGGCCGGCACCATCGCGCACCTCGTAGACCAGTGGCTGGGGGGCGGTTTCGCCCACGGCGCCACGCTGGTTCGCGCCGGACACGAACCCGGTCCGTTCCGCCATCGGGCTGCCGAGCGGGACGGTCGGGGCGGTCCCTGAAGGACTCCCTGCCGGTCGCGAGCGGTCGGGGGCGGACGGTGCCGGCCGGCTCTCGATGACCGACACTTCGATCTCCGGCGCCGCATTCAGTGCAT
The DNA here is from genome assembly GCA_035577525.1 of Gemmatimonadales bacterium. Taxonomy (GTDB): domain Bacteria; phylum Gemmatimonadota; class Gemmatimonadetes; order Gemmatimonadales; family GWC2-71-9; genus DASTHG01. Next base: position 4,646 of record DATLVL010000067.1, read on the forward strand.
CGCCGCCCACTTTGGCAACGGTCAGCCGGGTCGTCCCCGCGTTCGATCCTACGGGGAAACGGAATTCCGCGATGCCGCGGTCGTCCGTGACCTTCATCGCGTCGGAGTCGCCGCCCGCAAGCCGCGCCGAGCCGAGCAGCACGAGCCGGATACCCGAGACGGGATCGCTGCCCTGCTTCAGCGCCACGCTCACTGTTGCCGTCCCGCCGGCGGGGACGCTGACGCGCGAGACGAGCGGCACGGCGACGAGCGGCGGCGGCACGTCGGCGAGACGCGGTACGGGGATCGGCGCCGGCTGGCTCGCCGCCGGCGGACGCGGGCGCGCCGCGGTCGGCGTGGCGGGGGCACTGGTGCCCCGGGCAGTCGCGGCCGCCGGGGTCACCGCGCGCCCGCGCACGCACTGGTCGATCGCCCTGAGCAGAGTCGTATCGCCCCCCAGCTCGGCCAGGTCCTGACGGTCGCGCGCCGTGGGGGTGAACGAGACGCAGCTGCGGCGCACCATGGCAACGATCTGGGGCAGCGTCTGGGTGTTGGCCGTCAGCAGGCGGATGAGGTCGGTTTTCCGCAATGGGTCAGTGCCCTGGGCGACGAGGGAAGACACCCCGAGCGCACTCATCAGGACGAAGAGTGTGCCGCCAAGGCGACACGCTAAAGCGTGGGCCTTGAACGACACTGCGCGTACGCGCAGTGCTTTTTGAGGCCCACCCTTTAGGGTGTCGCCCAACTTCGGACCAGACCCGCTCATGGTCTGGTGCACCCGGAGCGATCAAAATCCCGCTCCACGGTGTCCACCGAAGCGTAGAGCTGCTGGTCGCGGAGGAATCGCGTGCCGTCGAGGCTGCCGGCCTTTCGCTTGCCGACAT
>DATLVL010000068.1:0-4817 GCA_035577525.1 Gemmatimonadales bacterium
TCACCGCTCGTCACGTCGACCGGCGAAGACGGAGCGTGGATCGAAGAGTACGCGGACTTCCGCGTTACCCTCCGACACACGGAGTGGAGCAACGGCGAGAACAGCGGCACCATCGAAGCGAAAACGCCAGAGGCTGCCGTCGCGCTCGCCAACGCCGTGCGCCAGGTCACCGGACAACAAGTCCGGTGAAGCCTGACGTACCAGGCCTCATCCGCTCGCTAGGCGACGCTGAGGCCAACACCCACCCGTACCCGATCCTCTTCCACCCGCTGTGGTTCCGCACGCTGTGCGTAGCGTGTGGGGCCACTCCCGTGGGGCCTCAGCGCTCAACGCTCCAGGCCGCACTCGCGGACCGCATCACCCACGCCCAGGAGCACTAGTCGAAACGCCGGCCATCCGGCGTCGCACGGACCTGACCTACCGTGCCTGAAGATGACAGGTCAGACAGGAGAGTCGCACTATGGATCTTGTATTCGAGAACTACACAGAGGTCCTGATGTTCATCCGTGAACGACGGGACCGCTCATTCAATCAACTCCAAGCGGCCCTAGATCCGCCGCTAGGGACGGGACCGAAGCCAACAAAAGCGCAACGCGACCGTCTTACTGGAGAAGTGAACATCTTGAGCGTACTGTTCGACCAACTCAATCGAGCTACGTACAAATGTCCGACGTGTGGGGACCACCCGCAATGACGACAACCGCAACGCCCAGCGTGAGGACCCCGGAAGGGTTCCGCGCCTGGCGCCTCGCGCACGGACTGTCTCAGCCACAGCTTGCGGAGCTGCTCGGGCTGAGCACCAAAATCATCATCTCGCGCTACGAGAACGGGCACTCGCCCATCACGCGCATCATCGAGCTAGCCCTGGTCGGTCTCGACCAGGAGCTACGCAACGCAACGCCGCTGGTCTCTGACGCCGCCGCCGACCTGATCCTGGCCCTGTGCCGGGAAGCCGGCGACGACGTGAGCGACGTGGGCGACACCATCGAAGCCTTCACCGCCAACCACAACGCCGCCGACGTCGAAGCCGCCGCGAGCGGCGACCTCCGCGCCCTGATCCTCCTCCGCAAGGCATGCGGGCTACCCGCCTTCAGGTAGCCCGCCTTGAGCTACACTCTGACAACGCGACGGTCCTGGTGGTGACTCTCCTTCCGTCGCGCGAAGCCCCTGCTAGCCACGCTAGCGGGGGCTTTTTTTGCGTTCAGCCGTAGCGCACCTGCTCGCTCGCGGGCGGGTCCGCCTTCTTCTTCTCTGCCGCCACCGCCTTCGCCGTCCGCCGCATGTCCTCTTCGGTCACCACGCGCGCCAGGACAACGTCGTACCCGCCGGCCCTGGCCAGCAGCACGCGCGCGTCCTCTACCGCGCCCTTCAGATAGCTCGCCTCCCCGAACGCCGCGTGCGGGCACAACCACAACGCCGGGGTGATCTCCAGAAATCGGCACTTGAAGCGGCATTCGGGCTTCACGTAGTGCTTCATCTTCTTCATCGCTTGCGTCTCCAGGCGAACGCCTCGGCCATCAGGTTCGAGCGGCGGTACTGGATCGACAGGCGCCGCCGTTCTAGCTCACCGAACGAGTCCCATTCCTGGCGCTTGTGAGCCTGCTGCATCCAGGTATCGAAGCGCACCATCATGAGTCCCAACTCACGTATCTCCAGGGCAAACTGGAACTCAACGTCCTGCCGCCCGGTGGCTGTCGGCATGCCGACCTCCCTTCGCGAGCACGACACGCCGGCTGTGCGGGACCAGGTCACAGTTGTGCTCATGTGTCCAGCGTTCACCACACTCGGGGCAGTACCCATGTCCACCGTGGCAATCGAGCTGCCCCTTCGCCACCGCCACGCTCACCTCGCACATGCGCGCCCACAGCGCATTCATCTGATCCAGCCACTGGTCGGGCGTCCACTCGCGACGGAAGCGGCTCAGCACCCCCGTGGCGCGATTCAGCACGACGTACTCGAAGGCCGGCCACTCGCCGGTCTCGTCCCAGATGGCGTACGTGTACAGACACGGCTGCCACTGCTCGCGCTGCGCTCGCGCCTGGGACCAGGACCCTCGGGTCGTTTTGAAATCGAACACGGTGTTGCTCTCGGCGTCCCACAGGTCCAGGGCGCCGATGATGGGCGCGCCCAGCTCGGTCTCCGAGTCCAGGTAGAAGGGGCGCTCGGGCACGCCTTTGAGCCCGAGCGCCACCACCTTGTCGACCAGCTCGATGCCCATGCCGGTCAGCTCGCGGTGGACGTCGCCGTGCAGGTCGACCTCGGCAGCCACCTTCCAAGCCGCGCGGAAGGCGCGCTCGCCATCGTTGCCCTGGTAGTGGGCTTCCAGTCCACGGTGGACACACGAGCCGAAGAGCATCGCCTCGGTGGGCTCGCCGGCCACGCCGTCGACGTAGCGCTCCTTGAAGGAGGCCGGACACAGGTCGAACAGCATGAACCTGCTGGCGGACCAGTGCGGCATGACGATCATGGCCGGCCCTCCCACAGCAGCGAGCGGTACACCGTGACCGGGCGACGGTGGTTCAGCGGGCGACTACTCTGCTCCCAGTCGCCCGTCGACTCGCACCACCCGTAGCTTGCCGCCGCGCGCATCACCGGTCCCATGGCGCGCGGTTCGATCGGCGCGAGGATGTCCCAGTAGTCGAGCATGCTCCACACCGCGTCGGTGGTGAAGCGCTCGCGGTGGCGAGCCACGTACTGCACCGCGAACTCGGCCCAACCGCGCCAGCCCGGTGGGGTGCCGCTCGCGACCTGGTCGAGCGCGGCCTCGCGACGACGCCGCCCCTCTGCCACCGCCGCGCGATCCAGCTCAGAGAACAGCGGGTTCATCCGGCCCTCCTGTACTTCGCCTCAGTAGCGATCCTGGCCCAGCCAGAAGGCGCGCCTTTGGCCGGAATGCTGAACCACGTCCCGTCCACGGGGTCCTGGACGAGCAGCCACCCGCGCTCGCGCGCCCACTTGATCGTGGGTGGCCAAAAACTCAGACTCCGGCTCCGGACTATATATAGGTGGGAGCCGGAGTCTGAGTTTTCTGTCAAGTTATTCATCGTCGTCGTCGCCCCCTTGTGGACGCTCGTAAAAGTGCTGCCGGGCGCGCTGTTTGCCCTCGGGCACGAGCATCACCACGCCCACCACCTTCTTGCTCACCAGGGCTTTGACCACGCGGCCGATCTCCAGGGATTGCCGCCCCACGCGCTTCTCCAGCTCGTCGCGATCGATGGCGTCCTCGGCCGACTTCGGCAGCGCGGCGAGGATCTCTTCGCTCGTGTCGCGCATGCGGAGCTGGTCGACGTCCCCGAGCACGCGGTAGCTCTGCGGCTCGTCGTCGCCCAGCTCGATCAGGACATTGTCGGGCGTCTCTTCGAAGCGGCTCAGGCTCTCGATGACGCGGTGGCGTTCGTTGCCGGGCTTGGGCTCGGGGCGGTCCAGGTGCAGGATGATGTCGACGGCGCCCGTGAACGCGGACGAGCCCCGCCCACTGTCGCCGGCCGCGCCGCCGGCCTTGCGGTCGTGGCGGCTGATCACGATGGCCAGCTTGTGCGTTGTCGTCGCCGCCTGGAGCGGCTCCATCACTTCGAGCGCGGCGCCCGAGTGGTTCTCGCTGTCGCCGCGTACGCCCGAGAACTGCGGCAGAGTATCGATGATCAGCAAGCGGGCGTCGACCGCCTTGCACTTCACCAGCACCTCGGGAATGAGCTGTGGCCATTCCCAGTCTTTGGCGTTGCCCCACCGCAACAGGGTGAAGGCGTCGCCGTTGACGATGCCCGAGCGTCGCACGCTACGCTTGAAGCTCGGCCCGCTCTGCTCGGTCAGGTAGACCACCGCGCCGTAGGTGGTCTCCTGGCCCAGAAACGACTTGTGGTGGAGCACTGCCGCCGCCATCGACAGCAGCATGGTCGTCTTCCCGCTGCGCTTCGCCTTGCCCTCCAGCGTGGTGATCAATTGGATGCCCGCGTACCCATACACCGACCAGTCGACGTTTTCGTCCTCGGTGGCGTTGAACTCGTCGATGGTCTCGAACAGCAGTGCCGACGTCGGCTTTGGTGCTGCCTTCGATGTACTGCCGCTCAGGCGCACAGGCCGGCTGCCCTGCTCGGCTATGAGCTTGTCGACGACGTCGCGGAAGGGCTTGTCTGGATCGGCCCGGTCGGCGTACTTGTCCCAGTCGAGCCGCGCTGCCCACTGCTTCAGCGCCGCCTCGATGAGCCGGCTCGCGAGCCCGGCGTCGCGCAGGCTCACGCCCATCTGAAACACGCTGTCGGACCGGTCAACCTCACCACTGCCGTGGCGCAGCTCGAACAGCTCGCCCCGCCAGCGCTTCAGGGCGTCCCCGACCAGGCGTACCGGCGGCTCGTCATCAGAGAAGTCGGCGCTGGCCGCGCGGGACTCTTTTTTTGTGGTGCGGTTCATCACCTCGGCCACCGCCCACTCGGGCGCCAGGATGGTCGCGGTGGTGACCACCGCGCCGTCTGCCGGGGCGATCCAGGCGTAGGATTGGACTCGGCCCACACTCGGCGGCATGACCGCGTAGCCGGCACTGAGGATGTCGTACTGGCCGGTCTCGCAGACGCGGTAGGCAGGGCAGCCCTCGGGCCGCACGTACAAGTAGTGCTCGTGCCCGTCGCCGCCACCAGAGGCGAAGCGAAGCGTCTCGGGCAGACCGCGCGCGATGAACTCGCCATGCCACTCCACGGAGTCAGGTGCGATGTCCATCAGTCCGGCGCGCTCCAGGTGCACGCCGATATTGGCGTGCGGCCACATGCTCCAGTAGCGGCGCACCCGGTCCGGGTCGGTGGTGGCGTCGTCCAGTCCGTGCATGG
>DATLVL010000069.1:0-7693 GCA_035577525.1 Gemmatimonadales bacterium
GAGCAGCGTGCGGACCGACACCGGCGCAGGGCCGGCCGTGGACGAATCCGCCGGCTCGGGCGCCCCGCTCGACGGGCGGAATCCGCCTGACGCCGGGCGATACACCGACACGGCCCCGCCCGAGCCGGTGGCCACCTGAGCGGCGGCGTTCGTCGCGGTCGGCGGCGTGGAATCGCGGTGCAGCGCCGCGACGGTCGTGGTGTCGCGCTTGGACGCGCCGGCCGCGAGCAGCATGACCGGGCCGGGGGCCGGCCGGTCCTGATACGGCTGGTGGCGCAGCGAGCGCGGATTGTCGATCGAGTAGACGTTGTACTCGCCGTTCTCGTAGTACGCGAACGCAAGCCGGTCGGCCTGGCGGGCCCACGAGAGGGCGGGGGAGATCGGTGTGATCCCCGAGACACCGGTAAAGACATCGGTCAGCTGGTAGACGGCGTTCTCATTGAGATCGTAGAGATACAGGTTGCTGATCCCGGTCCGGTCGGAGACGAAGGCGATCGACCGGCCATCGGGCGCCCAGACGGGGTTGACGTTCTTGCCCTCGTTCATGTGCGGCAGCATCTCGATGGTGCCGCCGTCGAGGTGGTAGAGCGCCACGCGCATGTTGCCGAAACGCAGCTGGTCGAAGTCGGTCGTGCCGCCGCGGTCGGTGGTGAAGGCGATGGTCTTGCCGTCGGGAGACCAGGCGGGCAGCAGGTCGGCGTACTTGTCGTGCGTGAGCCGGCGCAGCCCGCTGCCGTCGCGGTTGATCACGAACAGGTCCGACAGCCCGCCGTCGAATCCCACGAACACGAGCTGCTGCCCGTCGGGCGACCAGGCCGGGGTCTCGATGCCGTTGAGCGGCACCTGGATGCGCTTCTCTTCGCGGCCGCGGCGCGCGTCGAGGATCACCAGGTCCTCATGTTGCTTGCGCTTGGCGGCGATCGCGAAATAACGCCCGTCGGGGGAGAACGACCCGGACGAATTGACGAACCGCAGGCTCTCGTAGTTCGAGTTGATGGTGGACTTCACCATGCGCCGCAGCGTGCGGCCGGACTCGGCGTCGGCGAGATAGAGGTCGATGAAGAACGAATTGCGCTCGCCAAAGAACGCGACCTCGCGGCCGTCGGGCGTGAGGGCAGGGGCGAGATGGTAACCGCCGCCGGTGCGCTTCTCGGTGAGCAGCGGCTGCGAGATGCGGCGCGCGCGATAATGATCGCCCAGCTGCGGCAGGAAGGTCGTTTGCACGGCGTCGCGCCACTCATTGGAGAGATCGTCGAGCGACAGGCCGAGCGCGCGCTTGAACGCTCCCTCGACGCCGGACGTCGTGGCCGACTGCAGGATCTCGCCGATGACTTCGTCGCCCCACTTTTCGCCGATGTACGACCACAGCGCGTGACCGAAATGGTATGGGAAGACGCGCGGGTCGTAGGTCAGCTGCTCGATCGTGGGGAGGTTGCCCTCGAGCGAGGCGTCGCGCAGCCACATCGCCGTATGGGGGTCGATCGGTCCGAGCGACAGGTACTCCGCCATCCCCTCCATGAACCACAGCGGCGGGTTCACGTTCACCAGGGTCTGGACGCCGCCGCCGATGCGGCCGCGCGAGAAGACATCGTACTGGAACTGGTGCACCATCTCGTGCTGCAGCACGTGCTCCAGGTCGGTATACGAGCCGGTGAACGGCAGCACCATGCGGTGCTTGAAGAACTCGGTGACGCCGCCCGTGCCCTCGCCCAGTTCACCTTCGATAGCGTTGGTCTGCTCGAAGTCGGTGTGGGAGGCGTAGAGGATGATCGGTTTGCGCGCCTGGAACTTGTGATGCAGCACGCGCGACAGGCGCGCATAGGCACGCTCGGCCATGCGTGCGGCGTCGAGCGCCGCCGGCCGCTCTTCGTCGTAGAAGTAGACTTCGAAATGCTCGGTCTGGATGACTTTGAAGGGGAAGGAGCGGTACTGCACCTTGTTCTGCCCGAAGTACTGACCCGCTGCCGGGCGCGCCACGAGGAGCGCCGCCACACCGACGAGCGCCGCCCCGAGGACTCTGAATTGCCGCATTGCCCGCTCCATCCTTTCTCCCTGCTTTACCCGAAGGTTCCGACTTCTCCCAGCGCCACGGGTGGGGCATCTCCCCACAGCCGCTCGAGCTGGTAAAACTCCCGCAGCTCCGGATGAAAAAGATGCACGACGACGTCGACGTAATCGAGCAATACCCAGCGCCCCTGCGGCAGGCCTTCCACGTGATGGGGGTGCACCCGCTCCATCAAGTGCTCGGCCATGCCCCGGACGTGCGTGTCGGAGGTGCCGGAGGCGATGACGAAATAGTCGGTTGCTTCGGACAGCCCGCGCAAGTCGAGAATCACCGGATCCACAGCCTTCCGGTCCGCTAACGCCGTCGAAATGCGTTGCAAACCCTCGGGATGGTGCCGCGGGCCGCCGCGCGGGGACCGGCTCCGGCTTCTATTCATAGCGCGCGCCTCACCGCTTTGTTCCGTCCTCCACTTGATAGAATACGCCCCACGCGCCGATCCCCGCGTGGGCGGCGATCACCGGCGTAATGGGACTGACGAGCAGCTCCTTAGGAGCATAGCGCCGTTGCAGCTCATCGCGTAGCTCCGCGGCGAACTCCGGAATGTCCCCATGTGCGACTCCGAGCCGCAGCAGCGCGGGGCGCGGGGTCAGCACTCTGTCCAGCAGGTGCAGGATCCGGACGCGGGCCCCCTCGCGGCCCCGCGCCCGCGCGATCGGCTCGGCCCGGCCATCCTTGGTCAGCGCGATGATCGGCTTCACGTTCAGCTTCGTCCCCAGCCAGCCGGCGAGGCGGCCGACCCGCCCCGAACGGATCAGACGCTCGAGGTTGTCGGCCGTGAAGAATCCGCCCGACTGGTCGCGCACGCGCACCAGCTCCTGCGCGATCGCCTCCGGCGCCCATCCCTCGCGGGCAAGATCGAGGCCACGCAGCACCAGCATCCCCTCCGTCAGGGACGCCCCGCGGCTGTCGACCAGCACCACGCGACCCTCGCCCACCGTGCGGCTTTCCCGCTCGGCGCTGAGGTAGGTCCCCGACAGCGCCTTGGAGAGCACCACCGCCACGACACGCTCCGCCGTGCGCAGCGCGTCGGTGAACGCCTCCCGAAACGCCTCGGGCGTCGGCTGCGACGTCGTGGCGTCGTCCCCTGCGCGCAGCCGCGTGAAGAACTCCGCCGGGGTCATCTCGAGGCGGTCGCGATAGGCGTGGTCGCCGATGATCAGCTGGGTGGGGACGAGTCCCACGCCCTGCTCGAAGATCACCGAATCGGGCAGGTCGCACGCCGTGTCCGTCACGAAGGCGACCGGTCGCTTCGCCTGGAGCGCGCGGTGCTGCGCGCGCATGTCCTCCGCCTTCTGCTGCTCGACCGTCCCCCAGGAGGCTCCCAGGGTGAAGACATCCTCGGGCGTGTCAGTGTGCACATGCGCCTTGAGGATGTCGCCCGACTGGAGCACGACGATCGAGCCGCCGAGCCGGCGCAGGGCGTGGCGGACGTCGGCCACCGCCGGCAGCGCGCCGCCGCGCACCAGCACCTCGGTGCAGAAACGGAAGTCGCGGTCCGCGGCCACTTCGGTTCGCGCCGCGGCATCGGTGACGTCGAGCCGGTCGACGGCCCCTTGGGCCAGCGTGCCTTCTTCTATAAGACGTTTCACGCCGTCAAGAAACCGCACGAAGCCTTTGGCGCCGGCGTCGACGACGCCGGCGCGTTTCAGCGACTCGAGCAGCTCGGGGGTGCGGGCGAGCGACGCCTCGGCGCGCACCACGAGTCGCCGCACAAACACGCCGACGTCGGGCTCGGCGGCGGCGCGCTCCGCTTCCTCGGCGACGTCGCGGGCGACGGTGAGGATCGTGCCCTCGACGGGCTGATCCAGTGAGGAGAGGATGTGGTCGAACCCGGAGCGGATTGCCCGGGCGAGATCGGCGCTGGCCGCCTGCGGCGTGCTCCCCAGTCCCTCCTGAAGCCCGAGCAGGAACTGCGACAGCATCAGCCCCGAGTTGCCGCGCGCGCCCCGCACGCTCGCCTGTGCCATCGCGGAGGTGACCGTGGAGAGCGGGGCGTCGCCGAGGTCGCGCAGCGCGTGCGCCACGGCGCGCAACGTGAGGCACATGTTGGTGCCCGTATCGCCGTCGGGCACCGGAAACACATTGATGCGGTTGAGCTCGTCGCGCCCGGCGGCCACCCAGTCGGCCGCCGCGAGCAGCGAGCGGCGTAGCCGGGGACCGTCGACGTACGCGATACCGACCGTCACGGCCGGGCCGTCACTCCTTGACGACTACGACCGTGATCTCGGGCCGCACCTCGGGATGGAGCTTGATGCCGACGGTGAACTCGCCGAGCGCGCGGATCGGCTCGGGGAGATCGACCTTGCGCTTGTCGACGTGGATTCCCTGTTCCTCGAGGCGGCGCTGGATGTCGCCGGCCGTGACCGAGCCGTACAGCTTTTCTTCCTCGCCGACCTTCATCGGGAAGGACAGCGAGATCCCGGCGATGCGGGTGGCCTCGCCTTCCGCCGTCTGTTTCTCGGTCGCGCGCAGCTTGGCGATGCGCTCCGATTCGAACGCGATGCGCTTCTTGTTTCCCTCGGTGGCCGGATACGCCAGTCCTTTAGGGAGGAGGTAGTTGCGGGCGTAGCCGTCCTTGACCTTGACGACCTCGCCGGCGGCCCCGAGATGCGGGACGGCTTCGCGCAAAATGATTTCCATCGTCGAACCCTCTACGGTGCGGGAGACCGGGTAAACCGGCGCTGGCGGAACGCCAGCCAGGTATCGAACACCCCGAGCGTCCAGAGGCCGGGGACGAGGACGAAGACCGGCACGACCAGCACGCCGGAGACGGCTGCGCCGGCGGCGAGCATCCAGCCCGGGACGCCGACGGCCGCGGCGACGGCGACTACCACGGCAGTGCCGCGCAGCACGTACAAGGCGCCGAGCACTAGCCCCAAGTTCACGGCGGCCCACTTGAGCGCCGCCAGCTTCGGCACCGCCCAGACGATCAGCGCCAGCACGAGTCCCCACACCCACTGATCGGCGAAGCGGAAGTCGCGGAACGGGCCGAGCGGGGGCCCGAGCGGTTGGCGCGCGATGCGCGTGTGCCACTGCCATGCGAGCAGCAGCGCGGCGAGCGTGCTCAAGAGCAGCAGCGCCGGAAAGGCGTCGGACAGGAACTGCACGATGCCGGTCGACAACACGGCCAGCTCCGGACGGCGCTCCACCATGTAGCTGACGACGGTGGTCATCTCCCGCACGGTGCTCCAGTGCAGCTCGCTCCAGAAAACGCGGCCGCGCACTACCAGGCCGAGGGTGCCCGTCGCGGCGACACCCCACAGGGTAGCGCGCAGTGCCTGGCGCGGGACGCTTCCCGGGGACACGAGCGATCCCCCGGCGAATGCCGCCGTGGCAAAGACGGTGTATGCCCCGATCGCCGCATCGAGGGGGACGAGCGTCGGAGGGATGACGAACGCGAGTCCCAGGACAACAAGCAGCGCGATGAGAGAGCGCTCCCACCAGCGGGTCGGCCCGGCCGCCCAAAGCAGCGCGGCGAGCGCCAGGACAAACAGCCCCCGGGTGTAGAAGGCCAGCGCGAGAAACGCCAGCGTACCGAGGGCCAGGCGCCACCACTGGCCCGGCGAACGCTCGCTCAGGCGGCGGACCCGCTCTTGATGTACGGAATCAGCGCGAGCTGCCGGGCGCGCTTGATCGCCGTGGCGAGCTGGCGCTGGTGGCGCGCGCACATCCCCGACAGCCGGGACGGCAGGATCTTGCCGCGCTCCGTGAGGAAGCGGCCCAGGGTACGGTCGTCCTTGTAGTCGAGCACGCGCACGCCCGATTCACACACGGGACAGGTCTTGGCGGGACGTCTCACGCTTCCTCCTCGTCGATCTCGATTTCATCGGGGACGACGGCCGGAGTCTGCGGCATCGGCTTCGCCGGCTCGCCTTCGTTGAGCACGACGAGGTAGCGCAGCACCGATTCGTCGAGCTTCACGGCCCGTTCGTACTCGGGCAGCAGCTCCCCAGCCGTCTCGAACTGGGTGACGACGTAGTAGCCGGTTTCCTTCTTCTTGATGGGATAGGCGAGAGACCGCTTGCCCCAGTGACTGCTGGATGCGACGGATCCTTTGCCATCCTTGGTGAGGAGGGCGTGGAACCGCTCCAGCTTTTCGTTGATGGCCGGCTCTTCCAGCGCAGTATCGAAGATGTAAACCGTCTCGTAGCGACGAGCCATGACACCTCCCTTTGGTCGTGAACGACCCGGCGCTGGTGTGGCGCCGAGTAGGGGATTTGGGAGGAGGGAACATAACGACCTCGCCGCCGTGGCGGGAGGCGGGGTACTATTGAGCATGCGAGCGATCACGCTTCTGGTCCTCGGGAGCGCCGCCTCCTTCGGCGCGCAGCAACCCACCACGCACTTGAGCGGCACGGTGCTCGCCACGTGGAGCGGCGAGCCCCAATCGGGCGTCCAGGTGACGCTGTCGGGCAGAACAGAGCAAGCGACCGACTCGAAGGGCCGGTTCGACTTCCCTGCAGTGGCGAGCGGACGCGCCAAACTCCAGGTGGCGTTCGCGGGCCGAACCGGCGCCGAGCGGGATATCGTGCTCCAGCCGGGGAAGTCCCTGCAGATCGAAGTGTTGATGGACAGTGCGGCCACCGATCTCGCGCCCCACATCGTCGACGCGAGCCGGCTCGAGAGTCAGATCGGCCTCGCGGGCTTCTATGCCCGGCGGCGGCTCGGATTCGGCCGCTTCTTCAGCCGAGCCGATATCGAAAAGACGCATGATCACCTGGTGACGCAGGTGCTCTCGATCGCCGGGGCGTCGTACCGCTGCGGCGCCGCGGGATGTGCGCCGGTGCTGTTCCGCTATGGTCGCGAGTGCCGCATGAGCCTATTGATCGACGGCTATACCGCGCCGCAGCAGGACATCACCACCATGGAACTCGACGATGTGGTGGGGATCGAGGTGTATCGCCGCGGCTACCAATCGGGCGCCGGAGAGACGCTCGAGAACGGGTACGATCTGGCGGCGCTGGCGCGAGTGTGCGGGCTCGTAGTGATCTGGACGCGAGCGGCCACGCCGCGATCCGACTAGCCGCAGGTCGTCACTCTCGGAAAGCGCCTGTAGGCGCCGGACCGACTCCCACCTCGGGCACGGACTATTAGAGTAGAACGGAAGGAGATGCAGGGGGGACCCTTGTCTGGTTGGAGCCTCTTACTCTTCGTCGCATACCTGTTCGCTCCCGGGGGATTCGCGCAATCGACCCGGGCTCGCCTCGAAGGCACCGTCCTTTCGGTTTCCAATGGTCTGCCGGTGAGTGGCGTGATCGTCTCGATCCCGGCCGCGAACCGCCTCGTCGCGACCAATGAATCGGGTGCCTTCGTCCTGGACAGCCTGCCGCCCGGCGACGCCGGTGTCGTGGTCGCCGTGCTCGGCCATAGCTCGACGGTCTACACTTTCTCCCTCAGTGCCGGGGCGACCAAGCGTATCGAAGTGCTGGTCGACCCCGGGGCGGTGGAGATCGACCCCATCGTCGTCCGCGCCTCCCACCTCGAGCACCGCTGGGGGATGAGCGGTTTCTATGCTCGCCGCAGGCTGGGCTTCGGCTATTTCGTCACCCGCGACGAGATCGAGAAGCGTCGCTACACGAGCGTACGGCAGATGTTGAGCGCGCTCGGGGTGTTCTATACCTGTGGTCG
>DATLVL010000070.1:0-6415 GCA_035577525.1 Gemmatimonadales bacterium
GTGTCGGTTACTGGGCGCTCGCGCAGCTTGTTTGCGACGAGGATGTACTGACAGGTCCTCCCGCAGACCGAGTCGGCCCCCTTCCCCACTTTGCTCAGAGGGCGGATAACCTCGGTGCCGCAGACCGCGCAGGGCACAGGCACCCGCTTTCGCTCGTTGGGGGGATTCATGGTCAACCACGCCGTACGACAGGCCGTGCTGCACAGCCGCGTGCGACTGCTGGCAGCCTTGAACTTCTCGCCGCACGCCGCGCACGTAGCCAGCGGAGGCCGCGCGGTCCGCCAGTTGTCGTTGTGCCCCGACACGTACTCGTAGACCTGCCCCGACGGGCCGTACTTCTTCCGATAACGGCCACACCCACAGGCACACAAGACGCGAATGGATTGACGACAGGACGGACAGGCCGGGATGTTGCCGCGCGCCGGCCCGCCACACTCGCGGCACTCGCTGTACGACCACGTCGCCGCGAAACGCCGATGCTGGAGGCAGGTTCGCGCCGCAGGGCCGATCAGCGTCGCGCAGCCCTCGACGGGGCATGGCCGCTTGCTGTCTTGTCGCCGGCAGGCACCGCAGATCGGACTGTTCCGCTGGCGATGCGATTTCCCGCACCGCTCGCACGTTCTCACTCGATAGATCCTCGTAATTAGCGTTACGAGAATTATACCAGTTCGTGCGCCAGTTCCTTCCGTGCTGGCGCCGGTTCTTCGGGTTCGCCGTGATCTCCGAGAGCGCGGCGTCGCCGCTCCGCACGATGCGGTTGCGCCAGGCCGTCGACTGCGCCGACTGATCAGCCATCATCGCCGCCGCTCCTTTTCGAGGTCCTCGAGATACCAGCGTAGCACGGCGTCGGTGATCCGCTTCCGCCGCCGTGTGCGGCAGAGCGCGATCCACTCGGCAAGCCCGAGCGCCGCGGCCGACGCAGCCAGGCCGAGCGCGATCGTCAGCAGGATCGAATCAGGCATCAGGCAACATCCCACCGCGTCTGCCAGCGCGCCCAGGCGTCGCTGACGGCGCCCGTTCCAGGGAACAGATCGACGAGGTCGTCACCACGCTTGAGCCCGAGCAGATCGAACAGCCAGTAGCAGAACGCCTCGGGCTTCACGCCGACCAGACCGCAGCGCAGCGTGATATTCGCACTCACCCAATCCCGCGGCGTGGTCGCTCGGCCGCCCTTTGGCGGGGGCGGCTGGCCCGAGTTCCGCCCGCCACGAAAGAGCACGGGCTCCCACGCATAGGCAGGTCGTACGCCCTTCTTGAAGGCGTGGAACGGCTTGACCCAGGCCGCGACCCGCACGTCCTCGGGGCAGAGCGGCAGCAGCAGCCTGAGCGATGGCGAGGAGCAGGAGAGCGCCCAGCCATCAGGGAACTCGGCGCCCAGACGGGCGAGCAGTGCCGCGTGGTCGACCTCGCCCGCATAGGACGCCTCGTGCCGATAGTGCCTGGCCGCCTGACCGACGTACGGAGGGTCGGCGAACGCTACGCGCATACGGGGACTCCTGAAAGCCTGAGCGCGAGCCGTGCCAGCCGCGGCTCAAGCTCCTCGCAGCCGGCAGCCATCGCTTCGGTGCCGTGCGTCCGCGCTGCCCAGCCCTGCTCAACGGCGGGCCAGCGATGCCAGGAGCCCTCGAAGCAGCCTACGTAGGTGATGCCGTCGGGGTGGGCATAGACCATGATGTCCTGGTGGATCACCGCTCATCCTCCAGTCGTCGGTAGTCGCCCGCGACTACGGCCAGCGCGGTCTGCGCCACCAGCAGCGCGGTGTCCTCGTCGAGCTCATGCCACGGCCAGTAGCCGGCAGCGATCAGGAGGCGACTCGTGCCGACGTCGTCGAGCTCGAGCGCCTCGGCCAGCTTCTCGGCAACCGCACGACTCGGCGTCGTTGCGCCCCGCTCGAGACGGCTCACGTGGGCCGCGTCGACGCCGGCGCGCCCGGCCAATGCATTCTGGCTCAGCGGCACCGTCGTCCAGCGCGTTCCCCACTGGTTCGTCCGACGCGCATACGTGGTCTGCGACTCGCGGAGTCGCCGCAGCAGCGCGCCGAACGCAGCAGCCTCGGCGTCGAGCAGCGCGCGGAGTCGCCGGTCCTGCATCGTCGTCACCTCACGCTGGGGGATACACGCAGACGGTTCTGGTGCTCGTCAGCTCGTAGGCCTCGGCTCTCGACCAGACGGCGATGTCGACCCAGCCTGAGCTCCCGAGCATGCCGCGGTCGGCGACACGGAAGGAGCCGAGCTCAGGAATGACCACGACGCTATCAATCGGGATGTTCCACGACGCCGCGGCGATGGGCTCCGGCGTGCCGATCGGCGTTCCGTCGAAGGTGGTCGGCCCGTACTCCAGGCGGCTATAGCCCGTCACGCGCGCCTCCTGGCACCAGCTCGTTGTCGCGAGCAGCAGCGCAGCTCCAAGCACAGCAGACATCGGCCCTCCCTAGCGCAGCAGTTTCTCGACGGCGGACCAGTGCTTCGGCCGCCAGACGTAGGCCTCCTGGCCGCACGCGCGGAGCTCGTCGAGCCACGCGCGCTGGGCATCGGTGAGCTTCCCGCGATCTGCCTTCAATTCGGCGAAGATCACGCGCGGCCGGCGGGTCAGGACGAGGTCAGGGAAGCCCGCCTCCGACTTCTGGCTGTTGTGGGTGTGGTAGGTAGCCCAGCCGAGCACCTTCGCCGCCTTGCGCACCTGCGCCAGGAACGACGCCTCGGTGAGCTTCGGCGCGGCGTCGAGGAAGGTCACGGTAACCTCACGTCGTCATACGCCACAACCAGGGACTCCGGGTGCCCAACCGGCGGCCCAAACACGTCGTCAAGCGGACGCTGGTCGGCCTTCCGGACCAGCACAAACGGCGTCCCAGATCCGCCTGTCGCGAGGCGCTGGCTATCCAGGGTCCGATGCGCAATCTTCAAGTGACGAACCTCGTTACAGGTCAGGTCTGCGAACACGTAGACGATCTGCAGCCCGAGATTCGCCATGATCTGATGGGCGATCAGCGCGCTTTGCTCGATCGCGAAATTCGGGGTATCGGAGCGGAGCGACGTCTTCGGATCGACGAGCACAACCGTCTTACCCTTGACGGCAATCAGATCAGGAATCCAGCGCCACAGCACCGGCGGATAGCGCGTGACCAGAGCAGCACGGATCTCCTCACGGATGAGCCCCTGGCCCCACGGTTGCACCAGCCAGCCACGGTCCGCGAGCGCATCGGTGACGGCGACCTCGTGCCCGATGCCGATGTGGAGACGCCGCTGCCCATTCATCATGTCCGCATCACCACGAGATCGCGATACAGCTTCAGATCGACACGGTGCTCGCGCGCCCACTCGACCTGCTGCCCGGTCGCCTGCTGCGTCTGGTACGGCACGATGTACCGTCGCTCAACGGCAAGCCCTTGATCCCGACAGGTGAACCACATCTCGAGCGCGTGATCAACAACCCGCTCGCCGTCGTGCGTGGGCGAGACGATGAACGCCAGCCGCCCGCCGCTCCCGAGATGCGGCATGCACGCCGCCACGACCGCGCGCCACGACGCCATGAACTCGTCAAGCGTCTGGTTTCCCAGGTCGCGCTCGTCGCTGCTGTAGCGCCCGGCCGCCTGCTTCCAGTACGGCGGGTCGAGCACGATCAGCTCTGCACGGCCTGGCGCGGACGGCGGCCAGCCGCTCGCGATGTCGTGCTGATGGATCGGAAGCATCGGCGTCGACGGATACAGGTCGCTCGCCCAGACACGCCGGCCCATCCGCTTCGCAACGTCGATCGTCGTCCCAGATCCCGCGAACGGGTCGACGACGATCTGGCCCGGTTCGGTGTAGCGCCAGAGGAGATTCTCGACGACCTGCGGCGGCATCCGCCCGAAGAACGACGCGGCGCCTGCGTCGTCGTCGGATTGCGCGAACGGCCAGACGTCGAAGTGCTGGCGGGAGTCAGGTGGGGAATTTCCCAATTGATTGGAGAATTCCCCACACCACGCCGCAACCGTCTGGTGGTCAACGTCGAGCGCGGCGCCGATCTGACGGTATGACTCGCAGTTGAGCCACCGATCCCAGGCCGACTCTTTCTGCGCCTGCCGCTCGTCACGCTTGGCGCCGCGCACATACTCCGCGCAGGTTTTTGGCGTGATGCTGAGCAGGTCGGCCAATTCCGACTCATCGCGGACGCCCTGACGCCAGAGCTGATCCGCCATACGCTTTTTGTCTCGGGTATCGAGCTGGCGCCCGTGACCCGAGTTGCGACGGACCGACTCCTTCAGAATCTCGATGTCGGCCAGGTCGCCGAGATCGACCGCCGCGATCGTCTCTGCCTGTTCGCGGCGGTGCGCCTGCCAGCGGTGGAAGCCGTCGACCAGGACCCGTCCGCGAGCGACGATGATCGGCGGTAACCGATCGAGTGCCGCGCGGTAGCGCTCGATCGCGGCGTCGTCTTCGCGGAGCCGTGGGTACAGCTCTCTGACGAACTGGACCGACTCAACCGGCAGCATGACTGCCGACGGCGATTCAAGCGCAACGGCCATCAGTCATCGTCCTCCGCGTCGGCTTCCTCGCCCGCGTCGAACAGCCCAGCCTGGCGGAACGCTGGCGCCACGTCACGCAGGTCGGCATCCCAGAGCCCGTAGACCTCGATCACCGCGCGGAACGTCTCGACGTCGTACGGCACGAGCGCTGGCCCGCCGCCGCGTCCCGTCTCCTCGTCGACCTCGGCGACGGTCGTATGACACAGCTCCTGGAACAGCAGCGCCTCGAGCTGCCGCTCGGTGTAGCCAGCACCGCGGCAGTGATCGGCCGCCAGCCAGATCACGAACGCCGCGTGCTCCGAGAAGTGCTTGACCAAACCCGACGCCTTCGCCGTCTTGCCGTAGACGCCCTTGCCCTTCGCCTTGCCGCCCGTTCTTTTCCACAGGTAGACGACCTTGAGGTCGGCCAGGTGGCCGAACAGGTCGGGGTGACGCGCCTCGAGGACCTCGGCGCGATGAGCCAGCGCCGTCGAGGCGAAGAACTCGTCGTCGCCGAACTCGGCCTCGCTCGGCACCCGCAGCACCATCCACGGTGCGGTCCGGACAGCATCGGCTGCCTGATGGCCATGGTTCTCAGCGGTCATCGCCTGGAGCTCCGCTACGGTTGCCGTCGGCATCATGCCCTCCTCACCCTTCCACGATCGCGCTCTGCTTCCCCGCCGCGTCGCCGGCGTCGAGCAACGCTCGCCTAACGCCGTTGGTCACCCGTGCCCCGATGCTCTGACCTGGCGGCGCACGCAGACGGAGCCCGCCGTCGGGAGCCCGGCCGAGCGGCTCGAGCGGGGCGACCAGTTGGTCCCAGTTCGCCGGGCTCATGTCGGATCTGAGCCGCTCTCTCGCTGCCGTCCAGAGCTTCACGTCCCCCTTCGTCGCTGACGTCAGCTCCCCCTCCGCTGGCGGAGGGGGTAGGGGGTGGTGGATGTCCGGTCCGGTCCGGTTAAGGTCCGGTCCGGTTAGGTCCGGTACGCCGGATTCCGGTCGCCGTCCGGGCGGATGTCCGCCGGACATCGCCGGATGGCTGCCATTCACCCTGCCGGCCGCGACCTCGCGGGCCTTCCTCTTGCGGTCGGCGTCGGCGTTCCGTCGGTCGATCCAGCGGCCCGCGTAGGCCTGCCAGTCGTGCAACGTGCGCTGCGCGTCGAGGAAGCCAGCCGTCTTCAGCGCCGAGACCAGGTGCCCTGGATCGCCGTCCCAATCAGCCCATCGAGCTATCTGCCCGTCGGTGAAGTCGGAGAGGTCGCCCGACGGCGCGTAGAGCATCGCCCGCCCCCAGACGAAGCTGAGAAGGCCGACGGCGTCGCGTCGCGTGATCGCCAGCAGATCCATGAGCAGGTCCGTCTTCGGGTGGTCTCGGAGGTCGACGTGAAACTCGAACCAGGGGGACTGCGACGACATTAGCGGCCAATCCTCCGCAGCACGTCAGCGCTCACCTGCGTCCAGCCGAGCTCGGTCAGCACGACGCGGCGCGCGATGCTGCCACGCTTGCCCGTCCCGCGCGGGATGCGGTCCGCGCGGATCGTGAACCCGCGCGCCCATCGGGTGTTGGGCACCACGGCCGCCGGCGTCGTCCGCTCGGAGCTCGTACACTGCTGCCGTGCGAGATCCTCCGGCGCACAGCGATGGCGCCGGTCGGCGACCCGCACGCCGCCGCACCAGGAGCAGACCCGACCCATCAGAACGGCTCCTCATCCGCGGCCTCATCTGCGGCGGCAGATCCGGAACCGCGCGCGTCCCGCAGCGCTTCATCGTTCGCCGCTTTCTCGTCGGCCACCAGCGCGCGCGTGTGCGCCAGGAAGTCCTCGGCCTCCCGCGGCGTGCAGCGCGCCAGGAACGTCGGCAGCGAGTCGGTCTGCTTCGCCACGGGCCACCCTGGCATGCTGCACGAGTACTGCTCGACGTAGCGGTGGCGAG
>DATLVL010000071.1:0-5702 GCA_035577525.1 Gemmatimonadales bacterium
GACCAGCACATGGTCCCACCCCCCGGCGATCTGCCGCGCGACCTCCGGCTCGGCGCTGAACAGCGCGTCGGCGAGCAGCACCAGGTCATCGAAGTCGACCAGGCGTTTGGCGCGCAGCATTTCGAGGTAGCGATCGCACAGCGCCTGGACGTCGGGCTCGAGCGGGGTTCCCTGCAGGCGATGACGGCCGAACTGATTCAGCAGCCACACGCGGCGCTTGATCACCGCCACGCCGAGCCGCCGCAGCATGACTTCCTGAGTGTCTTCATCGGCGATTCCGAAGCCGCGCGGGATACCGATGCGCTCGCCGTGCTCGCGCAAGACCTCGGCACAGAGGGAGTGGATCGTGCCGCGGTGCACCCGGTCGCTCGACAACCCCAGCTCGCGGTGCAGCCGCGCGGCAATTTCCTCCGCCGCCTTGTTGGTGAAGGTGATGGCGCAGATCCGGCCGGGGTCGGCGCCGTAGCGCTCGACCAGCGCGCGCACCCGCTCGATGAGACAGAAGGTCTTCCCCGCACCGGGACCGGCGAGGACGAGCACGGGGCCCACCGGAGCCTCGATCGCGCGCCGTTGCGGCTCGGTCGGTGTGGTGAGCGATTCGGGTACGAGGTGCGTGGTCTCGGTCATTGCCGTCGACGATCCGGATCGGAAGCTAAGTTGTCGCGGTGCCCTACGACATCATCCTCGCCGGACTCGGCGCCGTCGGCAGCTCGACGGCGGTCCAGCTGAGCGGCCGCGGTCTCCGCGTTCTGGGGCTCGATCGCTTTCACCCGCCGCACACAATGGGCTCGAGCCACGGTGGCTCGCGCGTCATCCGCGAGACGGCGTTCGAGCATCCGCGCTACGTGCCGCTCGCCCGGCGCGCCTACGAGAATTGGCGGCGCCTCGAGGCGGCGACACAGACTTCGCTGCTGCACGTCACCGGCGTCCTCTATGTCGGCCCGCCGGACGGCGGACTGGTCGCCGGCACGTTGGCGAGTGCGCGTCAACACGGTATCAAACACGAGGTGCTCGAGGCAGCGGCGCTCGCCCGCCGCTATCCGGCGCTCCACGACGTGAGCGCGGCGATCGGCGTCTTCGAACCAGGCGCCGGTTGGCTCGACCCTGAGGGCGCCGTGACCGCGGGCCTCCACTACGCCTCGGCGCGGGGCATCGAGCTGCGATTCGACGAGCCAGTCACGCGCTGGGAGGCCGCCGGCGACGGCGTGCGCGTCACCACCACGCGCGGCTCGTACGAAGCGGATCGGTTGCTGCTCTGCGCCGGACCCTGGATGCCGCAGCTCCTCGGCGCGGCCGGTCGCGGGCTCTCCGTCGAGCGCCAGGTGCAGCACTGGTTCCAACCGGTCTCCCCCGCCGCCGCGACGTTGCCGGTCTTCATTCGTCAGACCGGGGAGGCGGTTTTCTATGCGCTGCCGCCGGCGGCGCGGGCTGACGCAGCGATCAAGGTCGCGGTCCATCACGACGGTGCACCCACGACACCGGAGACGGTGCAGCGCGAGGTCGGTCCCGAGGAGGTCGCGGCGACGCGCCGGCTGCTCGAGCGCTGCGTCCCGGCGCTCGCGGGGGCCCATCGGGCCAGCGTGGTGTGCCTGTACACCAACTCGGCTGACGGGGATTTCGTGATCGACCGGCACCCCCAACACCCATCGGTGGTCGTGGCGAGTCCCTGCTCGGGGTTCGGATTCAAGTTCGCGAGCGCCGTGGGGGAGATCCTCGCCGGGATGCTGCTGGACGAGGCGGCCGGGCCTCTGGACGTCACCCCGTTCGGGATCGCACGCCTGTCTCCCGGAGGAGGCTGAGGTCAGCTGTGGATTTCTGTGGAGCAGGTGCAACGGGCGCGCCCGAACGATGCAACGAATGCATTGAACCATTTGAAACGTATCCGGGTATATTCGAGCCCTCAGAGCTTCTGTCTTGCGCAGTTCATGACGACAGGAGAGCGACCGTCGGAGTAGTGAGGTTTCTCACAGTAATTGCGGGCGGACGGCGGGGGGTGCCGTCGGCTCGGTCCGTCAGAGAGCCCCCCGCAGGGAGGATGTCGACATGGTCGGGAATCCCCGTAGCACCGCGATTGCTGCTCTGGCACTGTTGGGAGCGCTCGCGTGCAATTCGAAACCTTCACCGCAGCTCCAGGCGCGGATCGATTCGCTACAGCAGGCGGCGAACGAGCGCGATCGGGTGGTGCAGGAAATGGCGCAGGACGCCCGCATGATCTCCGACATCTCCGCCGAGCTGGCGAAGGTGCAGGTCAAAGGGAAGCTGAACGTAGCGAGCGAGTCGCCGGGGCAGGCGTCCCGCGACAGCGTCGTCGCCCGGGTGCGGTACATCGCGACCCGGCTCAACGCCAACGAGTCGCAGCTGCGCTCGAGTGAGCGCCGCATTCGCGGTCTGTCCTCCCTTTCGGACAGCCTGCGCAACACGTTGACGGCGACGATCGCGAACTACGACTCGGTCGTGGCGGCACAGCGCACCCAGCTGGTGGCGTTCGCCTCCCAGCTCGATTCGCTGAAGGGCGAGAATACCGCCCTCGCCGCGTTGAACACGGCGCTGCGCGACACCGTCGGTGACCTGACGGTCCGCGAAAACACCGTGTACTACGTGATCGGGACCAAGGATGAGCTGAAGAACCGCGGCGTCATCGACGAGACTGGTGGCAGCCGTTTCCTGTTCATCCTGTGGAAGTCGGGCAAGTCGGTGGTGCCGGCCCGGAATCTCGACCCGGGCGCCTTCACGGCGATCGACCGCCGGCAGGTGACCACGATTCCGCTGCCCGATTCGACCAAGACCTACCACATCGCCTCGCGTCAGGACCTCACGGCCCTCACGACGCAGCCGGACGGCGACGGCAACATCAAAGGCAGTATTCAGATCGCGTCGCCGCAGAAGTTCTGGGCCAGCTCCAAGTACCTGATCATCATCGCGAGCTGAGCCGGTCGTAGCCTGACCCTGAGAGCGGGCGGTGTCCGATGTGGACGCCGCCCGCTCGATGTATCTTCTCCGCCCGATGTCGCTCGCCCGCACCCTGCTGTTGCGCGCATCGCGCAGCCCCTGGCTCGCCGAACAGTTTCGCAAGCGGGCCTTCGCCCGCCGCGCGGTGCGCAAGTTCATGCCGGGAGAATCGCTCGGCGAGGCCCTCGATGCCGCGAGCGCGCTGGCCAAGGACAACCTGGGGACGGTGCTCACACAGCTCGGCGAGCAGGTGCAGAACGCCGCCGAGGCAACCGCCGTGCGGGATCACTACCTCCAGGTGTTCGACCAGATTCGCCAGCGATCGCTCCCGGCCCACGTTTCGGTGAAGCTCACCCACCTCGGCCTCGACGTCGGCCGCGAGGCCTGCACGCGCCACGTACTGGATCTCGCCGCCAAGGCGCGCGCCGACCGGACGTTCCTGTGGATCGACATGGAGGAGGCGCGCTACGTCGACGCGACGCTCGAGATCTACCGCCGCGCCCGCGCCGACGGTCCGGGCATCGGGGTGTGTCTCCAGGCGTACCTGCGCCGCACGCCGCAGGATCTGACCGCGCTGCTGCCGATCGGTCCGGCGATCCGGCTCGTGAAGGGCGCCTACAAGGAGTCCGCCGAGATCGCGCTCCAGACCAAAGCGGAGATCGACGCTCAGTACGAACGCCTCGCCAGCCAGCTGCTCGACGCAACGGGCGGCGGCCGCGCCACCGTCGTCTTCGGAACGCACGATCTTGGCCTGGTGGAGCGAATCAGCAAGGAAGCGGTGAGTCGCAGCGCCGACGCGCGCCTCGAGGTGCATATGCTGTACGGCATCCGCTCCGGTGACCAGCGCGCCCTCGCCCGCCAAGGCGTGAAGATGCGGGTCCTCATCAGCTACGGCAGCCACTGGTTCGCCTGGTACATGCGGCGGCTCGCCGAGCGGCCCGCCAATGTCTGGTTCGTGGTGCGCAGCGCCTTCTAGCGGCTACCCGAACACCCGGCGCCGCAGCGCGCGGCTGATGAAACGCAGCCGGTCGCGCCACGGGAGCCGCAGCAGATTCGTCTTCACCACCCCCGCCGTGAAGTAGGTGCGCCGCGAATAGTCGATCGCCACGTCGACGAGCACCGCTCGCCCCGCGCCCGTGATCTCCCGGACGCGGCGCAGCACGGCGGGAATGTCGCCATCGCGCTCGAGCGAGAGCGCCTCGACGCCGAGCGCGGCGGCGATCCCGCCCGCGTCGTAATCGGCCAGCTCGCTCGCCGTCTTGCGGTTCAACGCAGTCGCCTGGAACTGGGAGATCTGGGCCAGCTCGCGATCGCGCAGCACCAGCACGGCGAGGCCCAGCCCTTCCTGCACGGCGGTCAACAGCTCGAGCCCCGTCATGAGCAGCGCGCCGTCTCCCGCAAGTGCAATGACGGGACAGTCGGGACGGGCGAGCCGGCCCCCGATGGCGGCGGGCACGGCGTATCCCATGCAGGAGTAGTCGACGGGCGCGAGAAACTTTCCCGGCTGCTCGAGCCGCAGGCACTCCATGGCAAGAAACGTCCCGTTGCCGCTGTCGGTCGTGAAGATCGTCTGCGGCCCGAACGTGTCCTGCAGCGCGCGCAGCAGGCGCGCCGGGGTCACACGTTCGCTCTGCTGCGACAGCCACTCCTTCCACACGCCTTCGTGGCCCGTCGCGATCGTCCGGCGCAGCGCGGCATCCGTCGGACGCTGCGAGACGAGCGGCAGCAGCCCGCCGATGAACGCTGCGGCGTCCGCCGTCACGGCCTGCTGCACCGGGTAGTTGCGGCCCGGGACCTTGGGGTCGATGTCGACGTGGATCAGGGGCCCCGGCGGCTCGAGGCCGTAACTCCCGGTGCCGACTTCGCTGAAGCGGCATCCGACGGCGAGCGTCACGCGTCGGCCTCGGGCCACCTCGCGCGCGAACGGCGGCGCAGCCGCCCCGAAGCCGTTCCAGAGAAACAGAGGATGGGACTCCGGGAACACCCCCTTCCCTTGAAAGGTTGTCGCCACCGGCGCCTCGAGCCGTTCGGCGAGCACGACGAGCTCTGTCGCCGCGCGCGCGGCGCCAAGACCGACATACAAGAGGGGACGCGCAGCGGGATCGTTCAACAGCGCCGCCACCGCGGGGAGCGACCCCGCACCTGTGGGGGCGGCGGACTTTGCCGGCGCCTGGAAGCTGCTCTCAGGAACATCGTACTGGTGCAAGTAGAGGTTGACGGGAACTTCCACCATCACCGGCCCCGGCGTCCCCCCGCGCGCGAGCGCGCAGGCACGCCGGATCTCCGGGTAGAGGTCAACGCCCTGCTCGATGCGAAACGCCGCTTTGGTGACGGGTCGCGCCACTGCGAGCTGGTCGATGTCGTGCAGCTGATAGGCCTTCGGGATGTCCTGCCGGATGCCGCAGCCGAGCACGAGCATCGGGATGTTGTCCATGAACGCCTCGGCGATCCCGGACAGCGCGTGCGTCAGCCCGGCGCCGGGAACGACATTGACGCAGGCGAGACGGCCCGAGGCGCGCCAGTACCCATCGGCCATGAACGACGCACTTTGCTCGTCGGTTACCAGCACCGGCCGTACTGCCTGGGACTCGGCGAGGGCGTCGTACAGCTCGATGTTGTGCGTGCCGGGAATACCGAAGGTCAGCGAGATGCCCTCGTCTTCAAGGGCACGAACCACGATCGCGCCTCCGGTGAGTTTCATCCGAAGAAAATGCGCTGTAAGCCGTCAGCTGTCAGCTATCAGCTATCAGCTA
>DATLVL010000072.1:0-3701 GCA_035577525.1 Gemmatimonadales bacterium
ACCAGGCGAATCGCCGTCGGCTGACGCGAGAGCAGCGAGCCGCGCCGTCCCACCAGCATGCTGAGGGACATGACGCAGGATTCCCGAATCGCATCGATCGCCGGGTTCGTGACCTGGGCGAAACGCTGTCGCATGTAGGTGTACAGGCTTTGCGGGATCCGCGAGAGCGGCGGCAGCGGCGTGTCGTCGCCCATGCTCCACAGCGGGTCCTGGCCCTCGCTCATCGGCTGCACGACGTAGCGCAGATCCTCGTTCCCGTAGCCGAAGGCGACCTGCCGTGTGCGCAGATCACCGGCCGAAGCCTGTGCGGGCGGGGTTGTCTGCTCGCGAATCACGTGCACGCATTGCGCCGCCCAGCGCCCATAGCGGTGGCGATCCGCAACGTCGCGCTTCGCCTGGGCGCTGTGCAGGATCGCGTTGCGCCGCGTGTCCACGGCGATCAGCTCACCCGGGGCGAGGCGGCCGCTCTCGAGCACCTGCTCGGGCGGCACGTCCACGACGCCCACTTCCGATGCTGCGATGAGGATTCCGTCGCGCGTGATCTTGTAGCGGCAGGGCCGGAGGCCATTGCGATCCACGGCCGCGATCGCGGTGATCCCGTCCGTAACCGCGAGCGCTGCCGGGCCATCCCAGGGCTCGATCAGCGCTTCGTGGTAGCGGTAGAACCCGCGCAACACCGGGTCGGACTCACGCACGCTGTCCAGCGGCTCGGGGACGAGCATCATCAGGGCGTGGACCGGATCGCGTCCCGAGCGCACCAGCAGCTCGAGGGCATTGTCGAGGCTCGCCGAGTCGCTGCCGTCAGGCCAGATCACCGGTTTCACCCGCTCGACCGCGGCGCCCCATTGGGGCGAAGCGAGCAGCGGCTCGCGGGCCAGCATCGCGTTGCGATTCCCCCACAGCGTGTTGATCTCGCCGTTGTGCCCGAGCATGCGGAACGGCTGCGCCAGCGTCCACTTGGGGGCGGTGTTCGTCGCATAGCGCTGGTGGAAAACGGCGATCGCCGTCTCGTACTCGGGCCGGCGCAAGTCGGCGTAGAAGGCCGGCAGCTGCGGGCCGGTCAACAGCGCCTTGTAGACGATGGTGCGGCACGAGAGCGAGCAGACGAAGAAGGGATCCCAGCCAAGGTCGACGGCACGCCGCTCGATCTCGCGGCGCGACAAATAGAGGCGGCTCTCCCACTCGGCGTCATCGACAGCTCCTTGCGGAGCGGCGACGAAAACCTGTCGAATGACGGGACTCGTAGCCCGGGCGGTTGCGGCGAGGCGTGTGCTCTCCACGGGGACGTCCCGCCAGCCGAGGACGGTGAATGCGTCGCCAGCGAGCACCTGTTCGACCACATCGATGGCCGCTGCGCGGGAGAGATCTTCGGCCGGGAGGAAGAACATGCCCACGGCGAATGGCTGGTCCGGGGCGACCGCAATGCCGAAATGTGCCGCGTCCGCTGCGAGGAGTCGGCGGGGAAGCTGGGTGAGGATCCCGGCGCCGTCGCCCGAGTGATCGCTGGAGGCGGCGCCGCGGTGCGCCAGTCGTGCCAGCGCGGTCAGGGCGAGGTCGGTGACCTCGCGCGACGGCACGCCGGAGGCGCGGGCGATGAGACCGACCCCGCACGCGTCCTTCTCGCGCCAGGGATCGGGAGTGGGCCCGGATCCGTTGCGCTCCCAGGTTCGCCGGCCGTGGTCCTCCGTCACATCGCGGCCCTCCCGCTTGAAGTTCAGAGGCAAAGAAAAACCCGCTCCGAGGTTGGGAGCGGGTCGGGTTTCGAGTCTGTCACGAGATGCGCGCTAGCTCGCCCGAACGCCCCCATAATGGGGATTCAGGTGATTCAGATTAGCCAGCGCGACCTGCAGTGACGGGATGATCATCGTATGTTCCCCCCTGCAAAGAATCTACCTCGCAACCAGTCTCAGGCAATGGGGTCCACCGCGAGCTCCTCGGGCACCGCTTCCACTGGTGACCCAACGGTGTAGGATGTGGTCGTAGCAAGGTGCCCCTTCACCCGGAAACCGGAGCTGTCTCGTGTCGACCTACGCCGTTCTCGCCCTGGCAGCGCTTGCTGCGATGTTACCCGCCCGCCTCAGCGGCCCCCCGATCAACCGTCCCCCGATGTCCCAGAGGCATGTGGACGTGCAAGTTGATGAGCGGCACCACACGCTGGCGGTCACGATCGGGCCGTTCCACGTAGAGCAGTCTCCGTCGATGATGGGCGACATGATGATGATGCGCCGCAATCACGACGAGCTCGAGGGCGCGTTCGCGTGGCCGGTCGCAACGCGGTTCCGCGGGGTGACGCTGGAGGTCATCGACAGCGCCGGGCACCCCCTGCCGCGACGCCTGCTCCACCACACCTATATGGTGAACTTCGATCGCCGCCAGTTGGTGGAGCCGATCGCCGAGTGCCCGTTCTCCTTCGGTGAGGAAACGGCGGACATCACCATCCCCGGATCGATCGGGCTCCCGATGCAGGCCGGTATGCGGCTCGGCATCGTGATCATGTGGGATAATCTCACGGGGCACGACGTCGATGGCGCCTACGTGCGCTACACGTTCCTGCTCAACCCGCGGCACCGGCAACCGGCGCCCCTCGACATTCTGCCGTTCTTCGTGGACGTACACCATGTCAACGGCGGGACGGACGGGTTCGAGGTGCCGCCGGGGGGCATGGTCGTGACGAAGCAGTTCACCGTGGCGGCCAGCGGCCATCTTCTGGCCGCCAGCGGGCACCTGCACGACCATGCCGTGATGATGCGCCTCGAGGACGCTGCCAACGGCCACATCCTGGCGAAAGTGCGCACGCGCCGTGACAGCACCGGCCACTTGCTGTCCGTCGACCGGCCGGTCTTCGCGATCTGGAACCGCGGCCCGCATCTCAAGGCCGGACACTCCTACCGGTTGGTGGTGGTCTACGACAACCCCACGTCAGATACGCTGATCAACGCGATGGGGATGATGGGGGGCTTGTACTCGCCCGATCGGCTGCGGGATTGGCCGGTGGTGGATCCGCAGAATGCCGAATATCTCAAGGACAAAGAGGGGTATGGGGGCGTTGACTCACTGCTGGCCCCTCTGGGGGCTCAGGTCGCGGGGAACGTCACCCGACCATGACCGGCTCAAACTCGACTGGCAGTGGCGCGGCCTCGAGCCGATGCGGCTGCTGGTAAACGTAGGTCTTGCCCGCGTAGTTACGTAGCACGACCTGGTCGTCGTCAATCGCTTCGACGTATTCGGGGAGCAGGGGGATCTTCCCGCCGCCGCCCGGCGCGTCGATGACGTAGTGCGGCACCGCGAGACCGCTCGTCCAACCACGCAGCGCCCGCACGATTTCCAGCCCTTTTTCCACGGTCGTGCGGAAGTGCTCGGCGCCGGCCACTTGGTCGCATTGATAGATGTAGTAGGGCCGGACCCGGGCGGTGAGCAACTTCTGCATCAGCACCTTCATCACGGCCGGATCGTCGTTCACGTCCTTCAGGAGCACCGTCTGACAGCCGAGCGGGATGCCGGCGTCGGCGAGCATCCCGAGGGCCTTCACGGCGGCCGGAGTCAGCTCATCGGGGTGATTGAAGTGCGTGTTGATGTAGAGGGGGTGGTGTTTCTTGAGAATGGCGCACAGCTCCGGGGTGATGCGCTCCGGGAGGTGGCAGGGGACCCGGCTCCCGATACGGATGATCTCGAGGTGCGGGATGGCGCGCAGCCGGGCGCAG
>DATLVL010000073.1:0-6349 GCA_035577525.1 Gemmatimonadales bacterium
GCCAACGTCATCGCCGAGAGACCCTTGGTGATGGAATTGACGACGACCATCGTGTCCGCGGTCCACGGCGCATCCCCTTCCGGCGTGCGGCGCCCGCCCCAGAGATCGACGACTTTTTCCCCACGCCAGTATGCCGCGACCGCCGCCCCAATCTCGCCCCGCTCCGCGAAGTTGCGCGCGAACTCGGCGCGCACTTCCTCGAAACCCGGAGCGACGAACCCCTCAGTTCTCACCGGCTGAGTGGGAGTACGGCCGGCCGACCTTGCGCCGGCGAAGCGACGGATCAGCGCGATCGCAAACACCACGAGCCAGAGCAAATACGCCCCGGCGTTGATTCGCTCCCATACGCCGACCCACGGCGTGGGGAGATTCGCCGCCACCCGGGGGCCGTCGAGGCCGGTGAACGTGCCGCACACCAGCCAGACCACGACGATCGCGAACGTGAACGAGCGGAACCGGCTCCCGAACTCCCTGGCCGCGAGCCCCATCACGACCAGCGTGATGAGCAGGGTCACTGCGGTCCATACGATATGGAGCGTGTCGGTCAGCGAGAACCCAGCACCACGCAAATGCATCGGCGGCCAGAAGAGGCCGAACAGTCCGCTGCAAATGAGCAGCGCTCCCGCCAGACGCAGACGACGAGCCCCGCGTGACGCAGTCCAGGTGCCCCAGCCGAAGGCGGCAATGAGCAGCGTATAGATGACGCCCAACGGGAACCAGATGGGTCGTGTCGGCGCGCCGATCGCGGACAGCTCACTGATCGTTTGTGCCGCGGAGCTGTATCCCACCCATTGCATCGGAATGAAGACGTTCATGGAGAAGTACAGCAGCGAGGCGAGGATACCACAGGCAAGCAGCGCTTTCCGCACAGATCCTCCTGGCCGATATCGGGAGGAACATGGCGGGAGCGGTGTGACGAGAAGGTGAGCCTACGATGAAGAGATCGCTAGCGAAAAATCCCGCCCGTGACCTTCTTCAGCTGCTGCTCGAGTCGCTGCTGTGCCGCCTCGATCACGCGCCGCGCCTCGGCGACCTGAGTGGCCGCTTGTGTCTTCACTTGCGTCACCCGCACCCGCACGGGCGCGACACTCGAATCGGCGAAACGGTCGACCCGCGCGCGCACCGTCGCCTCGGCCGCGGTGACCTTGTCCCCGATCGCGGCGCGCAACCCGTCGGCGACGGCAGCGTCGAGATTGGACCGCACGTGCAGCTGCGGTTGGCTCAGCGTGCCGCTGAGCTCGGCGGTCAGATCCAGATGATCGATGCGGGAGACGACCTGCCACAACAGGTCTGCCGCCGGGCCACCGGGACCGCCGCTGTCCCGCTGCCACGCCGCCCGCGGGGCGAGCACCTGCCAGCGCCCGCGCAGCGAGTCCCCGTACAAGGTGAACCCCAGGGTCAGATCGCCTTTTCCCGGCGTGACACGAATCGGCAAGCCCGGAAGATGAATGTCGGAAATCGCCACGTTCTGGATGGTGCCACCGACAGCATCGCGCGGCGTGTCGTGAACGTGATCGAATACAGCATCGGCGGACAGCGTCGGCGCCCGCAGCTCGAAGTCGGTAGGACGGCCATACAGAGCCGGAGAGCTCGTCAACCCGCGCAGCCGGCCGGAGTACGGCCGCGCCGCGCTGTCCACTCCGAGCACCAGCGAAACGTCCGCCTCGCGCAGCAGGAATCCCGGCAGTGTTTTCTCGCGCGGGAACTGCACCGAGACGCCGCGGCGGCGTACCGGCGAGGGCTCGGCATGTGGTTTGAGACCCGGTGGCATGTACTCCCGGGCGAGCTGTGTGTAGTAGAGGGCGCGCTGGAACTTGGCCACGGCCTCCGGCCCGAACAGCACCCAGGCAATGGCGCTGGCGTCGATCGGCGGCAGGCGCACGAGGCTCTTTGCAAAGGTGTAATCGCGCTGCCGCGCGGCGGCGAGCGCCGCGAGGCTCTGATCGAGCGACGCCGCGCCGGCCTGCACGTCCCGCTCGAGCGCCACCACGCGATCGCGCGTCTGCTTCACCTGGTCGATGGTACGGCGGGCGTCGCGCAGCAGCGCGAGGTCGGTCGGTTTGGCGCCCTGGAGGCGCTGGGCGAACGCGACGGCCGAGTCGGCGGTCGCCTGCACGTTCAAGCCGCCGAGCTGGCCGGCCCAGGCCCGCGCGCTCGAATCGGCGTGGGCGGTGAGCGACTCCGCGGCCTGCACGGTCTGCAGCTTGCGCGGATCGAGGCTGTCGATGCTGAGCGCGCCAGTGGCGAGCTGCAACAGCGGCACCTGCAGGGCCGGCTGCGCCGCCCATGACCGCACGTTGGCCATGATCTGAGCACTGGCGCTCGGACCGTGGGAGGGTACGAAGCCGCTGGTCGTGCGTTTCGTCCCGAACCGCAGCCCCGTCGCCGCCAGGCGGTCGATCGCCACTTTCTTCTCGAACAGCGGCGCGACCTCGACCTGGGCGACGAGCCGATCGGCTTCCATCAGGTTCTTGAGCGAGTCGAACGGGCTGGCCGCGACGAGCCCGGAGATAGTCACGTTGCCCCGCGTCAGCGCGATGTGCAGCGATCGCACCTCGACACGTGCGCCGAGCACCGCGGTGCCGCCGCGCTCGACGGCGATCCGCCCCAGGCGGTCGGCGAGCAACAGCCACGCCCCCACCACGACGAGGATGAACAGCGCGAACGGAACGATCGCGCGCCAGCGAAACGTGCGGATCTCAGGCACCGGGCCGGAACAGGCGATAGATGCCGAACAGCCTGGAAGCGGTGATGGCGCGGTACACGCCGCTGTTCTTGACGCGCTCCCCTAACGTCTCGCGGTACCGCCGCACGCCCCAGCGGCTGCCGAAATAGATCGGCGTGAAGAGCACGAGTGACGTGACGAGACTGCCCAGCACGACGCTGTTGTTGAAGTTGGTCAGCGGAATGACCGGCGCGTTGGCGAGTGCAGTCCAGAGCGGCGTGAGGGCCGGGATGCCGAGCAGCAACCAGCGGCCCAGCGCGTCGAACACCGGATCGAGGGCGAAGCCGAGCGGCGTGGCGATCGCCCACCCCAGGGCCGCTCCGGGGAGCGACACGTTGAGCAGGAAGATCAGGGCGACGATGAGCAGGTTATGCAGGCTGAGCAGCGGGGTGAGCCCGAGGATCGCGCCCAGCGCGATGCCGGCCGCCACCTGGCCCGGCGTTCCTTCGTTGTGCAGCGCCTTCACGAGGGACTGAAGCAGCTTCAGGACCAGCATACGCTAAGGTATCACCGGCTTCGGAGGGGGCCAATCGGCCGGCCCAATTGTGAAAGGTTCGTCAGGGTGCTGGCGCGGCTCGCAATTCGGGGTGAGAATCCAGTTCCCTACTTTTTGGAGCTACGTGATGCAGCCCCGTGCTTATGCTTTCCTGCTCGCCGCCCTGGTGGTTCCCGGGACGGTGGCTGCCCAGGCAGCGGCTCCCGCGGCCGCCGCGCCGTCGGCCAGTCCGGTTGCCGATGCGTTTCGTCAGATGGAGCAGCGGTTCTCCCGTATTCTCGTCGCCGCCGCCGAAGCGATGCCGGCGGAGAAGTACAGCTATCGCCCCACCCCGCAGCAGATGAGCTTCGCGGAAATCCAGGTCCACCTCGCCAACGAGGGCAACGACGACCTGTGCGGCAAGCTCACCGGGATCCCGGTGCCCAAGCGGGCGGCAGTCGACACGACCGCCACGAAAGAGCAGCTCATCGCCCGGCTGAAGGAAACGTTCGGGTTCTGCGAGACGGCGCTGGCGAAGCTGGACGACTCGAAGCTCTCGGCGCCGATCCAGCTGTTCGGTCCCACTCCTTTCTCGCAGGCATCCGCGATCCTGATCACGGTCGGCGACTGGGCCGATCACTACAGCCAGGAAGCGAACTACCTGCGGCTCAACGGCGTCCTGCCGCCCACGGCACAGCCGCGGAAGTAGTTTTTGAGCGGTGGCGGGGGTTCGCGCTCGCTAAGAGCACGACCCTCGCACCGCTGCCGTCATCACCATGTTCTACATCATTCTCGATGGCGTGGTGCTGCTCGGCCTCATGTACGTCTTCGATCGGTACAATCCGTATCGAGACTTTCTCGAGACCGGCGCGGTGGCGTTCTTCCTGATCGTTGCCGAGCTCATCCTGGGCAAGGTCCTGCAGCCGTTCATCGGCCCGGGGATCCTGGTTCTCTATATCGGCCTCTGCATCATGCTGCTGTGGAAATTCGTCGGGATGACGATTCACAAGGCGTTGGTCATCAGCAGCGTGTTCTTTCTGTATAAGATCGGCCAATCGTTCGTGGTCCAGAAGCTGCTCGTGGACCCGCCGTCACGGACCGCCGATCGGACGCTGGCGGATTCCAATGCATGGCCCGGCGACTCCTTCATCCGGATTGCTGCCGGCAAGACGGGTCCATTGGACGATGTCCCCTTCGTCAGCTATTTGGTGGACGACCAGCGAGCGTATTGGAATGAGCGCAAGAACGTTACGACGGCGTTCCACGTGCCGGACATCGATCCCGATGACATCAGGACTCTGGAGATTCTGGAGCCTGCATCCGCACAGCAGAGATTTGGGACGTGCCCGGGAGTCGAGCTGATCGTGATCACGACGAAGAGCCGGACGTGGCGGCCTCCGGCTCCCTATGTCGCCGGGCCATGCCCCAAGACCCCGTGAAAACGGCTCGGCCCCACAACCGGAGGGTAAACGACGTCGCAGAAACCGAGGCCTCCGCGGTGGCGGGGGCCTTTTTGTATGGCACGACCGCGGGCCGGTTCAGATTATCCGAATCGGTCCTTCATCCGACAGCCCGAGCACTCGGCGGTGCAGCTCCATGAGCAGTTCGTTCGCCGCAGCCTCGTCCGGCTGGGACGGCAGCGCGGACCGCGCCCGTGCCTCCTCGATCCCCCCAAACAGGCGCTCGGCCTGCGCCTTGACCTGATCGAGCGACCACCCACCACGCTTGATCCGCTTCAGCTCGTCGGCATCGGTCGTCCGGAACACCTGCAGCTGACCCGTTTCCAGAAACTCGATCCCCATGCGCAGCAAGCGGATGAGATGGGCGGCATTCTTCACGTCGTACTGGTATTTCCGCACCATCGCCTTGCGCTTCTCCCCCATGTAGCCGCTGAAATGTTCGTGATGGAGCTTGCGGAAGCGGTGCAGCGTCTCGAGCGCGACGCCCCAATTGCGGGCGATGTGCTCCAGCTTCGCCTTGTCCGCTTCCAGCACCTCCGGCAACGGTCCCCGCGCGCGGATCTCTTGCGTGACGGTTTCGTATTCGGCCATGCGCTCGAGGTCGAACGCCTCCATGCGCTTCAGCTGGTCGTACGCGTATCCCGCGAACGAATCCGCGGCCGCCTGTGACGAGAAGATCCCCCGCCGGCCATGCAGCAGATCGAACGACTCGTGCCGATGGACGTACTCGCTGTCCCTCAGCCAGAGCATCCCGACGATGTTGGGGTTGCTCTTGAGCAGCAGGCGCACCGCCTTGTCCAGGCTGTAGATGACGACGTCCAGCTCGTCCACCTGCAACCGCCAGTGCTCCCAGCGCGGCAGGCCGATGTGGTACGGCAGCGGCGGGACGACGAACCCCATGAGGTCGACATCGTCGACGGCATCGGACTCCTCGGGCGGCAGGTACGTGCCGTGGCTGTGAGATCCCATCAGGGCGAGCACGATGAGGTGCGGCTCGAGTGGGAAGCCGTTCTCCGCTTCGAACGCGCGGAGGATGCGGGGGTCGATGGTCATGCAGTTACAACCGCGGATCCACGGGTTCACTCTCCAAGGCCAACACCCCGAACACGCACTCGTGTACGCGCCGCAGCGGCTCACGCTGGACGAACCGCTCCAGCCCCTCGATGCCGAGCGCAAATTCGCGTGCCGCCAGGGAGCGCTTCAGCGACAGCCCGCGCCGCCGCAGCCGCTCCAGGTTCTCCGGCAGCGTGTATTCCGCACCATGGATGATGCGCAGGTATTCCCGCCCGCGCACTTTCACAGCCGGTTGCACGAGACCACGGCGCCCACTGGCGACGAAGGACAGCGGCTTCACAACCATGCCCTCGCCGCCGCGTTCGGTGAGGCTTTGCCACCACTCCGTCGCCTCGGCCTCGGCTACCGGTTCCGTCAGATCGACGACGCGATGAGGAGTCGCCACGACCAGGTCGCCGCCCGTCGCCAGCTCGGCCAGCGTCTGCATGTGCCAGGCGTGATCCTTGTCGATGTGCACCGATCCCTCCGTCGCGAGGACGTGAAACGGCGCGAGCTTGAGATCGTGCACCGACTCGACCGGCCAGCAGTAGCGCTGGTACGCCGCGACGAAGCGCTCGACGTCATCGCGCCGCGCTTGGAACCGCTCGACGAGCGGCGTGACCGCGACGTCGCGGC
>DATLVL010000074.1:0-8841 GCA_035577525.1 Gemmatimonadales bacterium
ACATCGGATTCGATGCGGTGAGCACGGCGTCCGAGGAGGCCAAGAACCCCCAGAAGGACATTCCCTTCGGGATCATCGCGTCCCTCATCGTGTGTACGCTGCTCTACATCGCGATCGCCCTGGTGCTCACGGGGCTGATTCCCTGGGACAAGCTCAACGTGCCCGACCCGCTGGCGGTGGCCCTGCAATACATCCACGCCGATTGGGCAGCGGGCGTGCTGGCGCTCGGCGCGGTGGCGGCGATGACGTCCGTGCTGCTCGTGTTCCAGCTGGGTCAGGCGCGCATCTTCATGTCGATGGCGCGGGACGGCCTGCTGCCGCCGTGGGCGGCGAAGGTCCATCCCAAGTACCAGACTCCGCACATCACCACGATTATCACGGGGATCTTCGTCGCGATATCGGCGGCGTTCGCGCCGATCGGCTGGGTGCTCGAGTTGACCAACATCGGCACCCTGTTCGCCTTCATGCTGGTCGCTGTGGGCATTATTATCCTGCGCCGCCGGGAGCCGGACCGCCCCCGGCCGTTCCGGACGCCGTGGGTGCCGGTACTGCCGCTCGTGTCTATCGGCTTCTGCGCGTATCTGATCTACAACTTGCCACACCTCACCTGGCTGCGGTTCGTGCTGTGGATGGGGATCGGCGTGGTGATCTACTTCATGTACAGCGTGCGGCACAGCCGGGTGCGGGAGCGGGCGAGCGCCTCAGGTCAGCGCGGCGGCTAATCGCAGGGCGCCGAGCGGCGCATCGACCGACACGTCGTGCAGCTGCGCGCGCGGCACCTTGGTCCTCAGCCGTTCGACGAACGCCTGCAGCAGAGGACTGCCGGCCTGCAGCATTCCACCCCCTGTCGCGAGCGGCAGCGGGTCGTCGGGCGGGAACATCGGCTCCACCACCTGTACCAGCTGCACCAGCTCGCTCGCTGCGCCGGCGATGATGCGCTGCGCGCCCGGATCCCCCGCTGCGGCGGCGGCGAGTACCGGCGGGGCGAGCGCCGCCACCAGCGCGGGCGTCGCCGTCGCGGTCCAGCGGACCAGCTCGTCGAACTCGTGCAGCCCCAGCGCCGCGAGAATACGCGCCAGCAGTGGCGTGCCGTCCCCGATGCCGTCGCGCGCCTTGGCGGAGGCGGCCAAGGCTTGGCGCCCGATCCAGTAGCCGCTCCCCTCGTCGCCGAACTGCCATCCGTAGCCGCCGCTGCGACGCAGCCGTCCCTGGCGGTCGCGCGCGTACGCGATCGACCCGGTTCCGGCGTTGATGAGGACGCCGGGCTCCGTGCCGAACGCGGCGGCGAGAGCGATGTCGCCGTCGGCCACGACTTCCATCGTGCGGGCGAGGCCGTGGGGGAGGAGCGCCAGGCGCAGCTCGCGCCGCTCGAGCGCCCGTCCTGCGCCGGCAGCCCCGATCACCGCGCGGTCGACCGGGAGCGTCACCGCCGCGGCGCGGGCGGCTTGCGTCGTCACCTCGGCGATCACGGCGGCGGTCGTGGTGGCGTCGCCGGCCCGCATCGGCGCCCCGCGCCCTTCGGCTCTGCCGAGGATCAAGAGGTCGGGCCGGGCGATCGCTGCGGCGGTGTGGCTGCCTCCCGCGTCGACTCCCAGGAGGATCGACGGCTGATCGGCGGTGTTCACGGAATGGGGCGTCACGCAGCCGCGGTTTTCTGTGTCGATTGCCCCACGAGCGATGACGCCATGCCGACGAGCACGGTGACCGCCGTCCCCAGTGGCACATCCCACGGCCAGGCGAGGGCGCGCAACTTGGTGAGGATCCACGGATCGTGAAATAGCGCACCGAGGCGCGCCGCGAAGATCACCGGGAACATCACCAGTATGCCCACCACCATTGCGACGATCACGTCGCGCTGGCGGGCACGCGGCCAGAACCCGCCCAGGATGTAGGTGCCCAGCAGGGCCCCGTACGTGAGTGAAGCGACCTGCAGCGCCAGCTCCACGACGGGTGTGCGCCGGTCGGGAAACAGCATCGCGCCGACGACCAGGACGACGGCCCAGACCAGCGTCATCAGCCGCCCGACCTTGAGCAGGCGTGCCGGATCGCGCTCACCGCTGAGCGGCGCGTAGAAGTCGTTGGTCGACGCCGAAGCGAGCGAGTTGATCGCCGAGGCGTGGGTGCCCATGGCGGCGGCGAGCAGTCCGGCAACGACGAGCCCGGCGAGCCCGGCGGGCAGCTCGGTGGTGACGAATGTGGGATAGATCTGATCGCTCGCCACGCCGGGATGCGCGGCGCCGGTGAGCCAGAGGCTGGTCCCGACGAGCAGGAACAGCGCGAACTGAAAGATGATGAACACCCCCGAGCCGATCAGCGCCTTGCGCGCATCGCCGAGGCTTCGGGCGGAGAGCAGGCGCTGCACGATCAGCTGGTCGGTGCCGTGCGACGCCGCTGACAGCAGCGCGCCACCGATGAGGCCGCTCCAGAAGGTGTAGGTGGTGGAGAACGAGAACGAGAAGTCGAGGAACACGAGCTTGAAGTGGTCGTACGCCACACTCATCGCGCTCACGCCACCCACCTTATGGAGCGCCACGATGAGCGTGGCGATCCCGCCCAGGATGTAGACGCCGAGCTGCACCACGTCGGTCCAAACTACGGCGCGCATCCCGCCGAACCAGGTATAGGCGAGCGTAATGACGCCCGTGGCGAGAATGCCGGCCGGAATGCTCCAGTGCGTGATGATCGCGAGGGGGATCGCCGTGGCGAAGACGCGCACGGCGTCGGCCAGGGCGCGGGTGACGAGAAAGACGGCGGATGCCGTGCGGCGCGCCCGGGGGCCGAAACGCCGCTCCAGCCGCTGATAGGCGGTATCCTGCGTGCCTTCGAAGTATCCGGGCAGCAGCAGAAACGCCACGCCGATGCGCCCGACGAGATACCCGAAGGCGAGCTGGATGAACGTGAGATTTGTCGTGGCGGCGAGGCCGGGAACGGAGATGACGGTCAACGCCGACGTCTCGGTCGCGACGATCGAGAGCAGAATCGCCCACCAGGGGAGACCGCGGCGCCCCAGGAAATAGTCGGTGCTGTCGTGCTGGCGTCCGGCGAAAAACACGCCGACGGCCGCTATGGACACGCAATAGACGACGATGACGGCGATGTCGAGCGGCCGCACCTATGGATTGCGCCGTTCCAACGCGATCTCGTTATCCCTGGTACGGGCTCCGTCGAGGGTGACCGTTCTCGTCGGCTGCATCATGAAGAGCTTCTCGGTCCAGGTTCTCCCGCCATCCTCACTGACCTCCTCGAGGCGGAAGAAGAAGCGGTCGCGGTCCCCCTGGTCGGGCTGCAGCGTCAGCTCGTTGCCGTGGATCGCATACGCTCCGTCGCCGAACGTCGTGCTGGTCCACACGGCAGCCTCGAATCGCGTGAGCGCCATGTAGCGTTGCCCGACACCGAAGAACGCATAGCGGCCGGCCGGCGTGAACGCGTATTGCAGGGCGGCGCCGCCACCCGTGCTGGTGCCGAACGACTCCCAGCTGCCCTGGACCCGCTGGGCCAGTTCAGTGCCGGCGGGTGACGTCCAATTCCTGAAGTGGAGGTTGGCAAAGAACCGCGGCCACACCTCGGGGTGAAATGCGTACCCATACATGAAGCAGCTGCTGAGCCGCGGATCCTTGGAGAGAAACGACACGATGGCGACGCGGTCGTTGAGCTTGGCCACCATGATGAACCCGCCCAGCTGGGCATCCGGGTTCGCAGGCCAGACGATTCCGCGGCGCAGCAGAGCGTAGTCCCAACCCTGCGGCGCTCTGCCGCGGACGAGCACCGTCTTGCTGAGCGGGTCCTCGGGCCGGATGACGAAACCCTGGAAGACCTGACCCCAGGCCCGCTGCGCATCCGCAAACAGGTCGCCGCTCGAGTTCACCATCGGCCAGAGTCCGATGGTGCACCGTTCGCCGGCCTCCGATGGCGGGGAGGCGATCCACAGCCCGTTGCCCGACGGCGTACTCGTCCATCCCTCCGGCGCCGTGTAGACGTAATCACCAAACGTGGTCCCGGCCGGGGAGGGGGCCTCGGTGGCTGCGGGTTGGCGGTCCCCGGCGGCCAGCGGCTGCGGCAGCGCGATGCGCCGCATCATCGAGTCCGCCGTGGGCGTGAAGCGCGTGAGCGCATCGGGCATGTCGGCGGCGAGGATGAACGTCTGGCCGCGATCGGCCCAGCGCCCGGTGTAAATCCGGCTCCACAGCTGCAGCCCGTTCGGCATCTGCTGATGGATACTGGTCACCAAGAATGCGCCGACGTTCCCCTGCTCGGGCGGCTGCAGCATGCGCGCCTGGCTCGTCGCTCGCCGCACGATCAGCTCATGAAACTCCCGCTCCGAGCCGGCGAAGGCTTCGGGGGTGAAGACGGTGATCAGGCAAAAATGCGGGGCGCGGATGCCCGGCGCGGCCAGAGAGACGAGGCCGGTCTGCGGGTCCTGCGTGCGAGTCCAGCCCTGCGGCACATCGTACGGCAGCCCAGTCTGCGCGGGTAGCGTCGCGACGGCGACCAGGCAGCAGAGCGGTAGCGCCAGGAGCGATCTCATAGGGGGAAAATCTACACCTTGGCAAACAAAAGGCCCGCGCATCGCGGGCCTTTGATCCGTCGCTCAGCGGCGCCGGCTAGACCGTGAAGGACGATCCGCAGCCGCAGCCGCCAGTGGCGTTAGGATTCTCGAAGGCGAAGCCTGATTCCTGGAAATCGCTCTTGTAGTCGATGTTCACGCCATTGAGATACTGGCCGCTGAACGAATCGACGAAGAGCCGCACGCCGCTCGACTCGATGACGACGTCGTCGGCTTCGGGTTTTTCCTCGATGCTGAGGCTGTACTTGAATCCCGAGCATCCGCCGGGCTGCACGCCCACGCGCAATCCCGCGGTGGCGGGATCGGCCTTCTCCTCGGCCATGAACTTCTGGACCTCGGCCGCGGCGCGCTCGGAGATCGAGAGCGTGATGGATTCGGGTTTGTGCGTCGTCGTCATGTTGTTCCTCCGTAACTCAAAATAACGAAAAGGTGGGGGAACATGGTAGAGGCTAGTTACTGAGCGCTTCCGCCACGAGATCTGCCACCGTGGCGCGTACCTGCAGGATCTTGGTGTTCGCCCGTGTCGGGTTCACCCGGTTGGTCAGGAGGATAATGAACACATCATTATCCGGATCCATCCAGATCGACGTCCCGGTATAGCCCGTGTGGCCGAACGAGCGGCGCGAAAGCTTCGACCCCGCACTCGAATACCCGGAGTCCGACGGTGTGTCCCAGCCGAGGGCGCGGCTCGAGCCCGCCGGAATGTTCTGGCGCGTGGTGAACCGCATCACGGTTCCCGAGTCGAGTCCAGGCGGGTTGACTCCGGGGCCATGCCCCGCGGTCCCGGCCCGCACCGCCATGAGCCAGGTAGCGAACCGCACCAGGTCCAGGGCATCGCTGAACAAGCCGGCGTTCCCGGACACGCCGCCCAGCCGCGCCGCGCTCTCGTCGTGCACCTCGCCGCGCAGCAGGCGGTGGCGGAACATCGTGTCGAGCTCCGTCGGCGCGATATGGCTCAACCAGGCGGGCGGCGGGTTGAACCGCGTTGCGGTCATGCCGAGCGGGCCGAACACCCGGGCCTCGAGATAGGCGTCCAGCGGTTGGCCCGTGATGCGCTCGACCACCTGCATCAGCACGATTGCGCTGAGATCCGAGTACACGAATTCCGTCCCCGGGGCCGACAACAGCGGCGACGTGTCGACCATGGTGAGCGCGGCGGCACGGCTGCGCGTCGAGTCGAACAGCGGCAGGTCGGCCGCGAGCCCCGCGGAGTGCGTGAGCAACAGGCGGATCGTGATCTTGTCCTTGTCGGGTCCCCGGAACTCCGGCACGTAGCGCTGCGCCGGGGCGTCGAGGTCGAGCTTCCCCTCCTGCACGAGCATCATGCACGCCGTCGTCAGACCGATGACCTTGGTGAGCGAGGCGAGGTCGTACACCGTCTCCGGCTCGACGTCGCGCTCGTCTCCATCAGAGTAGTGCCCGACGGCGGCAAGGAGAGCCAGGCGTCCGTGCCGGCCGACGGCCACCACGGCGCCGGGGTACGCGCTGTCCACCTGTGATGCGAGGTACTCTTTGACGCGGTCGAGCCGCGCCGCGTTGAACCCGATCGACTCGGGGAGCGCTGCGGGGATGGCGCGGTGCGCCGGAGTCGGTGTGCCGGCGTGACACGCAGCGACGAGCACTACGGTGATGGCACGCCGTACAATCGGAGCGACGGAGCGTCGTATCATGGCAATACGGGTGGGGTTGAATCCGGAACCATCACGCCCCACCCGACGGGATACGCCGGTGGGAGCCGAATCGGGAGACGCCCGCCGATCGGCGACAACCCGAGCACCGCTCGTGCAGCGGCGCGCTCGGCGGCCCGCACCCCGCTCCACGCGACGAGGTAGGTTTTCACGCCGGGCGTCTGGTCGAGCAAGTAGGGGCTTCCGAACGACACCAGCAGCGTGGGCTTCTTCGCGTCGGTCGCCACGATCAGCGCCGCCAGCGAGTCGGGGAGCGCGATGGTGCCCCGCGAAGAAATCGGCTTCACGTTGGCGGCGAACAGCGCCACCGGGTTGCGGGCCAGCACGACGCGCGCCGAATCGTACGATGCCGGCCCCGACATCGGCCACAACCGGAAGTAGTCGATCGTATCCCCGTTCGAGCGCAACAGGTCGGTGAATCGCAACGCGACCGCTGGCGTCCCCTCGTCGGCGTAGGCGACGACGGCGAGCCGCGTCCGCCGCCCGCGCACGGTTCGTAGCGTCCCCGTAGAGTCGCGCACCAGCGTCACCGCGCGCACCGCGATGCCTTCCGCCGCTGTCTGCCAGCGCCGTGTACCGACCGATCGCATGATCTCGTCCAGGGGCACGGTGCGGCGCTGGAACAGGCCGAGGTGCTGTTTGATTGCGAGCACCCGGCGCACCGACGCGTCCAATCGCGAATGGGCGATGCGCCCCGATTCAACCGCCGCCGTCATCGCGTCGAGTGCCGAATCGGGGCTCGCGGGCATCAACAGCACGTCGGATCCGGCGAGGAAGGCGCGCACCGTCGCTTCCCCGGCGCCGTACTTCGCGACAATCGCGCCCATCGCCAGGGCATCGGTGACGACGAGTCCGGTGAAGTGCAGCGAGTCCCGCAACAACCCCGTCAGTACTGCGGCAGAGAGCGTGCCCGGCTCACTGCTCGACCCGGTGAGCGCGGGGAAAGCGATATGGGCGCTCATCACGATATCGGCGCCGGCGCCGATGCCGGCCCGGAACGGGACCAGCTCGAGCGTATCGAGGCGGCCATAGCCTGCCGTGATCACCGGCAGGCCGATATGCGAATCGGTTTCCGTGTCGCCGTGACCGGGGAAGTGCTTCAGCGTGGCGAGCATACCCCCGTCATGCACGCCGCGGACGTAGGCCCGGACCAGCGTGCTGACGGCGCGCGGATCCTCGCCGAACGAGCGCGTATTGATGATCGGATTCAGGGGATTGTTGTTGACATCGGCGTCGGGAGCGAAATTCACGTGGATGCCGACGGCGCGGCCCTCGGTCGCTCCCGCGGCGCCGATCGTGTACGCGTCGTTCGAGTCTCCGGTGGCGCCGGCGGCCATGATCGGCGGGAAGCCAGTCGCTCCGACGACGCGCATCGCGGCGCCCCACTCGAGGTCGGCCGACACGAGCAGCGGCAGCTTGGAGCGCAGCTGCAGCGCGTTGAGCTTCGTCGCGATGTCGAACGGCCCGCCGACCGAAATGATGATGCCGCCGATTTGCAGCGAGTCAACCCAGCGCGCGGCTTCGAGGAAGAGGGAATCGTCGGCGGCGGTGTAGACGCCGGACAGCCACGGCACGATCAGTTGCCCCACGCGCTGCCGTACGGTCAAATTCGTGAGGATGCTGTCGACGTTCACGGGCGCCGTGGAGGCGGGGACCGTTACCGCCGGTGCGGGCGGCGGTGCGACCGCGGTACGGGTGCCGGTCCCGCTGCTGCACGCGGCGACCAACAGGAGGACGATCAGACGATGCGCGCGCATAGCCTCGTGATCTTGAGTGTGCTCACCTGCGGCGGTCAGGCTCAGGCTCCGCCGACCGTCCGCCCCGGCGTCGAAGTGCTGCTGTCCGATTCGCTGCGCCTGGTGCACGGCCAGCGGCTCGGCCTCCTGACCAATCAAACCGGCGTGGACGCGGCCGGCCGGCGCGACGTCGATCGGTTGCTGGCGGATGGGTTGCGACTCGTGGCGCTGTTCAGTCCGGAGCACGGATTTCGCGGCGCCGAAGACCGTCCGGGTCTGCCCGACGCGATCGATTCCGCGACCCACCTTCCAATCTATAGTCTCTTCGGCGGGTCGCGTACCGCGGCCACGCAGGCGTTGGACTCGATCGACGTCCTGCTGATCGATCTGCAGGACATCGGGGCGCGGTTCTACACTTATCCGGCCACGGCCACCCAGCTCATGGCGGCGGCGGCGGCGCGCGGCAAGCGGGTCGTCGTACTCGATCGGCCCGATCCCGTGGGCGGCGAAGCGGCACAGGGCAACGTGCGGCCGGCGATCGGCGATCCCGTCAAGGATTTCGTCGGGTTTCTTCCCGTTCCGATGCGGCACGGGATGACGCTCGGCGAGCTGCTCCGTCTCACGAACGACGCGCTGGCGCTGCACGCCGACTTGACGGTCGTTCCCGCGGCCGGTTGGCACCGGGGGGTGAGCTACGACTCCACCGGCCTGCCCTGGATCAAGCCGTCGCCCAATATGCCGAGTCTCGAGAGCGCCTTTCACTATCCAGGAACGTGCTTCTTCGAGGGCACCAACCTCTCGGTCGGCCGTGGAACGGACGAAGCGTTCCAGGTCGTTGGCGCGCCGTGGCTCG
>DATLVL010000075.1:0-4921 GCA_035577525.1 Gemmatimonadales bacterium
GCCACCGAGACGCTGGCGCGGAGCTGGCCCGGGGACGCCGCCGCGCAGCATGCCTGGCGCACGGCGCAGCAGGCGGCGGCGCGCCGCCTCGAGGCGGCGTGGCTCATCCTCGAAGGCCAGGTCGAGCAGGAGCGGGCCCGCTGGACAGGAGAGATGGATGCCGTGAAGTCGTGGCGGCCCTCTCTCGCTCCCGTCTTCGTCATCTGGGCGCCGCTCGCCGCCATTGCCATCTGGCTCGGCCTCGTACTCGGCGGATACCTCCCGGCCCCGCAATGGCTCGCAGCGCTCCTGGGCTTCTAGCCGTCTTGCTGCTGGCGGCACCGCCGTTGTCGGCTCAGCTGCGGCCCGTCGTGGTACGCGTGTCCGGTGCCAAGGGCCTGGACTCGCTGGCGCGGCTCGGCTTCGAAGTCGCTGGGGCGCGGCGCACCGACCGAGGACTCGAGGCGATCGTCGTGGCGTCTCCTGCCACCGAGCGTCTCCTCGCCGGAGCCGGTCTCGCCGTGGCGCCGGTTCCGGGAGTGGCGCTGGGAGCCGCGGGCGACAGCTTTTCGGTCTATCGCTCTTTCGACAAGCCGATCACCGGCATT
Source organism: Gemmatimonadales bacterium (assembly GCA_035577525.1). Classification (GTDB taxonomy): domain Bacteria; phylum Gemmatimonadota; class Gemmatimonadetes; order Gemmatimonadales; family GWC2-71-9; genus DASTHG01. The sequence goes on from DATLVL010000075.1 coordinate 588, forward strand.
CGCGCCACCCTCGCGGCGTGGGCAGCGGCGGACACCATGATTCACGTGGACTCGATCGGCGCCTCGGTCGAGGGGCGGCCGATTTTGGCGGTGAAGATCGGCGCCGCGGCAGACGCGCCCAACCGGCCCAACGTGTTGTTCATGGGGACGCATCACGCGCGCGAGTGGGTGTCGACCGAAGTGGCGATGCGGCTGATCCGCTGGCTCGCCGATTCCGCGCCGACGGGCCTCTTGGCCAGCCGCGACGTGTGGGTGATCCCGGTCGAGAATCCGGATGGCTACCAGTACACCTTCACCAACGACCGCTTCTGGAGGAAGAACCGGCGCGACAACGGGGACGGCACGTTCGGAGTCGACCCGAACCGCAATTATCCGGAGTTCTGGGGCTACGACAATGCCGGCTCGAGCGGCGCCACCGGGAACGAGACCTATCGCGGCCCCGGGCCCGCTTCGGAGCCTGAGACCAAGGCGATCATCGCGTTTCACGCGGCGCATCCGCCCGTCGTGTCGGTGTCATACCACAGCTACAGTGGGCTCGTGCTCTTTCCCTACGGTTTCCGCGACGGCGCCCAGGCTCCCGATCTGCCGATCTATCGGGCGCTGGGCGGGACGGATCTCCTGCCGGCGGTGCGCGACAGCGTGCCGGATAGCTTCCACGCTTACTACCATCCCGGGCCGGGGTGGAATCTGTATCCCACCAACGGCGAGTACACCGACTGGGCGTACCGGGCGCACCAGACGATCGCGTTCACGACCGAGCTGACGAGCGGCTGCTGTACCCCGGACTCGAATCTCTATTACGGCTTCGTCTTTCCCGACGACTCCGCGCTCGTGAATCGCGTGTTTCACGACAATCTCCCCTTCGCCCTCGCGGTGATCGCCGCGGCGGGGAGTCCGGCGCTGGCGCAGGGACCGACCGGCGCGGTGCCGACGGCGCCGCGCGTCGAATCGATCTGGCCCGAGGTGTGGGTGAATCTGCCGTCAGGGGGGCCGATCCCCTTCTCGCTCAGCGTCCGGGGCCCGAGCGGTGGGATTCTGCAGCGCTCGCTGCAAACCGATTCGCTGTCGCGCGGCACCGTGCGGACGTGGTGGCGCTCGGACGTCACCATCGACCAGGCGCGCGCAATTCGCGTGGAGGGGACGGGCCTCGAGGGTGAGCTGATTTCGATCGCCGGAGCGGAGGATGCGGATGTGGGGTGGACGGGGTGGACCCGCACGGGCGACGCGCTCGCAGGCACCTACGCGTGGACAACCGCGACCGACGATACGCTGACCTCGCCCGTCGTGAATCTCACCGCCCGCTCGCACGTGTGGCTGCAGTTCTGGACCAAGCACAGCGGGACGACGTTCACGCCGGAACAGCATGGACTGGTGCAGGTTTCGGGCGACAGCGGCACGACCTGGTCGACGGTCGCCCTTGTGCTGGGCGACGGACCGGCCTGGTATCCCGTGCGGGTGGATCTCCCGACGCTCGGTGGAGCCCCGGGCGCCCGCGTGCGGTTCGTCTCCGCCGGCTACACGTGGTGGCTGGACGCGGTCGGCTTCGCGAGCGATTCGACCAGCGCGCTCGCCGCGCTGCCGCCGGTGGCGGCGCTCGAGGTCTCGGAGAACCCGGTGCACGGATCGCAGGTCGTCTTCTCCTGGCCCGCAGGCACGGGCTCGCCGATCCTTGGCGTCTTCACCTTCGGCGGGGACCGGCTCGTCTCGGCGGTGCTGACGCCAGGATCGACCGAGTACGCATGGGATCTGACCGCCGGCTCGCGGCACGTCGCCAACGGGGCCTACGTGGTGGTGCTGCAGCTCGACGGACGCGTGCTCCGGCGGCGGCTCTTCGTGACGCGATGAGCACGATCGGCGTAGGGATCGACCTGGTGGAGGTGCCGCGCGTGCGTCGCATGCTCGGCGAGAAGGGGACGCACGTGTTCGAGCGCCTGCTGACGCCCGGAGAGGCGCGCTATTGCCTTTCCAAACTGGATCCGTCGGAGAGCGTCGCCGTCCGGTTGGCCACGAAGGAAGCGGTCTACAAGGCGCTGCAAAGCACGCCTGCGGCGCGCGGCGTGGGGTGGCGTGAGATCGAAGTGGTGCGCGACGAGAACGGCCGCCCGGAAGTGGTGCTGACCGGGCTCGCCCAGCAGGTGGCGCAGCAGCTCGGCGTGCGGCAGGTGATGGTCTCGCTGTCGCACACGCACGAGGCTGCGATCGCGATCGCCTTGCTCGAGTCGTAGAGGTTATAATTCGGGACACCTTTTTTGAGAACGATTCTCATCTACTGTAACGTCTTCCGCAGCTTCGTTTTCGTCACCGGCCTCGTCGCTTCGCTCCATGCGCAAACAGGTGATTCGATCGCCGTGGCCCGGCGTGTGGCCGCCGCCGCGGCGCTCGCCGTCAAAGAGTACGCCCTCGGCGTCCCGCCGGCCGGCGGGGTCGTCACGGACAGCGAAGAGGTGAAAGAAGCCCGCTTGTTCATCGACCAGGCTCGCGCGGCGCTCCCGGGACTCCCCGCCGTTGCGCGCAGTCACAGCGACAGCGCGCTGCAGGCGATGCGCACGCTGTTCGACCGCGCCGCGGCGCCGACAGAGATCGCACCGGTTGCGCAGGCCCTGGCGCGGCGGCTCGCCCAGGATCTGGGGGCCGACATCGAGCCGGCAGCGCCGCAGGGAGACGGATCGGCCGTGGCGCGGGGGGCGACGGTGTACCGGACCGCCTGTGCCAGCTGCCACGGCGAGTCGGGCCGCGGCGATGGCCCCGCCGCCCGGGGAATCGTCCCGGCTCCCGCCAACCTCACCGATCCGGCTGTCATGGGTGCCAAGTCGCGCGTCGACCTGTACCGCCAGCTGCTGCTCGGCGTCGCAGGGACGGCGATGCCGGCGTTCGAGCGCACACTGGCCGACAGCGATCGCTGGGCGGTGGCCGCCTACGTGCAGACGCTGCAGTACGGCGGGTCACCGGAAGCGGCGGTGTTCGCGGCGGTGCGCCGGCAGCTCGATTCGGCTGTGACGACGCGTTCGGCGGACGTGGCCTTCGATGCCTACATGACGTTCGAGGGTGTGGAGAGCGCGGTGAAGGCGAGACAACCGGCGCTCGCGACACGGCTCGAGGACGAGTTCCGTGAGCTGCGCGAGCGTGTCGCCGGCGGCGACGTCTCCACGTTGCACCACCAGCTGCTCGGCGATCTCGAAAACGCCGAGCGGGCCGCAACGGACAAGAGCTCGACGGCCAACCTCTTCGTGCAGTCGTTCTTGCTGCTCGTGCGCGAAGGGTTCGAGGCGATCCTCATCATCGCCGCGCTGATGACCTTTCTCACCAAGGCGGGTGCTGCGGAGCGACGCGGTGAGGTCGCCTGGGGCGCGTGGGCCGGGGTGGCGGCGAGCGTCGTCACGGCGATCCTGTTCGAGCTGCTGATCGAGACCACTCCCGGGCAGCGCGATGCCCTCGAAGGCGTCACGATGCTCGTGGCTGTCGTCGTGCTGTTCTTCGTCAGCTACTGGCTGCTTTCCAAGGTGGAAGCGGACAAGTGGACCACCTTCCTGAAGCAGCGCGTCCACGCGGCGCTCTCATCCGGCTCTGCATTGGCGCTCGCATCGGTCGCGTTTCTCGCGGTGTATCGCGAGGGGGTGGAGACGATCCTCTTCTACAAGGCGCTGCTCGTCTCGGGCGGAAGTGGTAATGCCGGCCCCGTGGTGTTCGGAGTTGTCCTCGGAGCCGCGGTCCTGGTGGCGCTGTATGTCGGGATCATGCGGCTCGGGATGCGCATCCCGATGAAGCTGTTCTTCGCGGTCACGGGGGTGCTGCTGTACTACATGGCCTTCGTCTTCGCGGGGAAGGGGATCGCGGAGCTGCAGGAGGGGAGAGTCATCGGGACGACCGTGATCCCGGCGCTCGAATGGCTGCGCGTGCCGTTCCTTGGAATTTATCCGACTGTGCAATCGCTCGCGCTGCAGGCTCTTCTGCTGTTGTTAGCGCTCCTTGCTGCGTTCGTGCTCCTTCGGCCGAGGAGCGCCGGGCACGCGGTCGCCAGGTAGGTCTGCCCCTGACGGTAGCGCTTGCTTCGCCAATGAGGGCGGTGCCAGTGCTGCCGGTCCGACCGAAGACGGTGCTCGCAACCTGACCAGCAGGTACACACCTATCGCGATCAATCCGACGCTCGTCGCCTGTGCGACCGTGAAGCCGTCGAGGAAGCGATCGTCCTTGGCCCGCAGGAATTCGATCGCGAACCGTTCCACGCCGGCGATGATGAGATAGCAGGCGAACAGCCACCCGGTGGCGTGACGGTGGTCGCGGTGCTTCCACAACCAGGCGGTGGCCAGCAACATCAGGGTCGTCTCGTAGACCTG
>DATLVL010000076.1:0-7280 GCA_035577525.1 Gemmatimonadales bacterium
TCGATCATCGCCAGCAGCGTGGTCGGCAGCTGCACGAAGGGGAGGCCGCGGTAATACGTCGCGGCGACGAACCCCGCGACGTCGCCCGTGACTCCGCCTCCCAGCGCCAGGACCGCCGCATCGCGACCGAGCTGGGCCTCGAGCATCCGGTCCGACAGGGAGGCCCAGGCGTCGCGCGTCTTGTTCCATTCGCCGGCCGGGAAGGCGTACAACTCGGCGTCGAGTCCCCCCTCGCGCAACGCTTGCAGCACGCGGGGACCGTATAGCTCGGCGACGTGGGAATCGCTGATCACTGCGTAGCGCCGCGCCGGGCAATGGCGCGCGACGAGGCGCGCGAGATCGGCGAGCAGCCCCCGGCCGATGAGGATGTCGTACGAAGCGTCCCGCTCTGAGATCAGCGGGACGCGCACTGTCACCACGGGATGTCGCCGGCGCCGGCGCCCTGGTTGGCGGCCCGGGCCAGCACGAACAACAGATCCGAGAGGCGGTTCAGGTAGCGCCCGATCACCGGCGCCACAGCGGTCGCGCGCCCCAGGCCCACCACACTGCGCTCGGCACGCCGGCACACCGTCCGCGCCATGTGCAGCGCCGCCCCCTTTGGTGCTCCACCGGGGAGGATGAAGCTCTTGAGCGGCGGGAGCGCCGCTTCGTGACGGTCGATGGCCGCTTCGAGCTGTGCCACCGCGGCGTCAGCGATGCCGGGCCCTCCCAGCGCTTTGATCAGCTTCGACGGGTCGGGAGTCGCGAGCACGGCGCCGATCGAGAACAGGTCCCGCTGAATAGCCTGGAGCAAGACGTCCTCGAAGTCCGGTGGCTCGAGCGAGCGCGCCAACCCGATGGCGGCGTTGAGCTCGTCCACGTCGCCGTAAGCGGCGACCCGGGGGTGGTCCTTGGGGACGCGGTCCCCGCCGAACAGGCCGGTTTCCCCCGCGTCCCCCGTCTTCGTGTAGATCTTCACAGCGACCCCACTCGCCACTCCCTCACGGTTCCGTTACGATTGGCGCCATGCAGGACCTCAAAGATATCACCATCATCGGGGCCGGCCCGACCGGCCTGTTCGCCGCGTTCTACGCCGGAATGCGCGGCGCTTCGCACCGCCTGATCGACAACTTGGACCAGCTCGGCGGACAGCTCACCGCGCTCTATCCCGAGAAATACATCTTCGATGTGGCGGGCTTCCCGAAGATCCTGTCGAAGGATCTGGTGAAGGGAATGGCGGAGCAGGGGCTGCAGTGGAAGGCCCCCGTGCACCTGGGGGAGAAAGTCGTGGGGCTACGCGAGGAAACGGACGGCGGCGCACCACGCTTCGTCGTCGTCACGGACACGGACGAGTATCCCTCGCGCGCCGTGCTCATCGCCGGCGGCATCGGCGCCTTCACCCCGCGCAAGCTGCCGCTGAAGGATGCCGACCACTGGCTGGGGCGCGGCCTGTACGACCGCGTGCTCGATCCCCAGGTCTTCAAGATGAAGCGCACGCTCATCGTCGGTGGCGGGGACTCGGCGTTCGATTGGGCCGTCAATCTGCAGGGGGTCGCCGGGTCGATCCTGATGATCCACCGGCGCGACGGTTTCCGGGCGCATCAGGCGACGGTCAATCAAGTGCAGCAGCTCTCCGACGAAGGAAAGATGCAGCTGCGCACGTTCTGGGAGCTGCGTGCCATCGAGGGCGGTGAGCGGATCGAGCGCGTCACGATCTTCAACAGCAAGACCAAAGAAGAAGAAACGCTCCAGATGGACTGCGTGCTGCCGCAGCTCGGCTTCGTCTCATCCCTGGGCGCGATCGCGGAGTGGGGTCTCGACATCGAGAAGGGCGATATCTGCGTGTCGCAAACGATGGAGACGAACCGCCCCGGCATCTACGCGGCGGGGGACATCACGACCTACCCCGGCAAATTGAAGCTCATCGCCACCGGCGTCGCCGAGGCGTGCATCGCCGTGAACCACGCGGTGCATTTCCTCAATCCCGGCTCGAAGTTTGAGCCGGGCCATTCCAGCAACATGGCGCTGTTCGGGCAGTCTCCCGACTGACCCTTCCGCTCACCCCAGCTCGGCCGGCAGCGATTCGGGGAAGAACGTCCGGCCTGCGCGCATCAGCTCGGTGAAGGCGGTAGCGTCACCGGCGAGCGCCGCTCGCTCGATCTCGGCGAGGCAGGAGCGCACCAGCGCGAACAGCTCTCCCGAGTGGCGATTGAGGCGCTGGATCTCGTAGTAGAGCCCCGGGCTTTCGCGCGCCACTTCGGCCGCGGTGCGCGCTTCCTTCAGATACGTCGTACTGGCGACCTGCGAGAGGTCCGCGTAGGAGCGGCCGCTCCGCGCGAGCGTCGTGAAGAAGAGAATTGCCACGAGGTGGCTCAACCCCAGCACGTACTGCATCAGCTCGTCGTGCAGGGCGACCGGAATGCGAGTGATCGTGAGGGCCGTGTCGGTGAACAGGGCAGCGGCGTCGTCGGCGGCATTGCGATTGCCGCAGTCGCACACCGCCATGACGCGTCCGGAAAGGGTGCGCGCCCCGGGCCCGAACAGCGGATGGATGCTGGCGACGCGCTGACCCCGCCGTCCCGCGTCAAGGAGCAGATCGAGCACGTGGCTCTTCAAGCTGAAGGCGTCGGCGACGAGGGCGCGCGGCTCGAGTGCCAGGATACCGCTCAGGACGTCGTGCCCGACGGCGAGCGGGGTGGTCACGATGACCGCGTCGGCTTCACGCGCGGCCGCGGCGAGATCGGTTGCAGCGGGGAAACCGGGCACCGCCCCGGCCGGGTCGAGCGTGCTGACGCCGTGACCCTGGCTGGCGAAGAAATCGGCGAGCCAACGCCCGATTTTCCCCGCGCCCCCGACGATCAGAATGCGCCGGCCCGGCGCGCCGCCCGCGGTGATATCCGATTCCTGAGTACGCACCGCCTCGCCGATGAGCAGCCGGCTGAACCGCTCGGCGAGCTGGTCGTCGAGCCCCGCCTGGGCGGCGAGGGCATGGAAGCGCGCCAACACTTCCGATTCGGTGGCGTAATTGCGGACCGGGAGACCCGCGGCCCGCTTCGCGTCGCCGACTTCGCGCGCGAGGGCGAGACGCGTGGCCACGAGATCGACGAGCGACGCGTCGACTTCGGCGATGCGCGCGCGCAGCTCGTCCAGACGCGCTGTCACTGGGTCTTGCCGATCTCCACGACGATCGAGTCGATCTGCGACAACATTGAGCGCCCACCGATGGTGTGTGCGTTGGCCTCGATGCTGAAGATCAGCGGATGGCCATCGGGCCGTTCGATGTATCCCGACAGGGTGTTGACGCGGTCGATGCTCCCCGTCTTGGCCAGCACGCGTCCCTCGAGCGGCGTCCCGACGAAGCGGTGCAGCAGCGACCCCGGCTTTCCCGAGCGGGGCAGCGCCGCCAGAAATGCCGCGCGCTTGGGGTGCGCGTACATGTAGTTCAAGATCTGCACGAACGCGTGGGGCGACACGAGGTTTCCGGCGGAGAGCCCCGAGCCGTCCTCGAGCGAAAACGCGGTCGAATCGATGTGGATAGAGTCGACGAGAAAGTGCCGCTCCGCCTCGAGCCCGGCGTCCCACGACCCCGCACCGCCGAGCTCCCGTCCCACCACTTTCAGGAGCATCTCGGCGAACCAGTTCTGGCTGGTATTGAGAATCGGAAACAGGATGTCGCTGAGCGGGCGGCCGCGGAATTCCACGAGCGGTGCGCCGCAGCAACGCACGGCGCGCAGGTCGAGAGAATCGGTGGTGCTCGCCGTGCCGCCGAGCACCGGGACGCCGCGCGCCTCGAGCGAGTGGGCCAGGGCGCGCGCGGCGTACAGGTTCGGGTCGGGGAGAGCGAAACTCTCCACCCAGGGGGAACGCCCCTGCGCCGCCGTCCCCTCGGCCCAGATGTCCATCGTCCCCGGCTTGCGGAAAAAGTTGTCCCCGATGGTTGAGCCCGAATCGGTGGGGCCGGTGCGCGCCCGATTCTCGAAGGTGAAGAGGCCCAGCTCCGGGGTCCACGAGATCGTGGGCGGACGGCCGAGCGAGTCGGACGGGGTGATGCGAAAATCGACGCTGTTGTCGTGGAAACCGAGCCCCGAGACGGGAGCGGCGTACCACCAGTTGAGGTCGAACTCGTCCCACCCCGGGTGCACGATGGTCGGCTCGAAGTAGCTGCCGTCCCCGATCAGCCGGCCGGCAACGCGGCGTACGCCCCGCGCGACGAGCGAGTCGGCGATGGCGTCCATCGCCGTGAACGTGGAATCACACGCGCCGGGGGCCAGGGTATCGACGCCGAAGCAGCGCTCGGAGAAGGTCGGGTCGCCGCGGCCATACAGCACCAGGTCTCCGTCCACGACGCCATCGCGCAGCGTGCCGTTGACGTAGACGCTGGTGCGCACGCGGTAATCCGGCGGCAAGAGCGTCGCGGCCGTCGCGCTGACGACCAGCTTGGTGTCGCTCGCGGGGACAAAGAGCCGGTCGGCGTTGCGCTGGTACAGCACGCGACCGCGGTCGTCTTGCACGTACACGCCCCACGTCACCCGGTCGAAGGGGCGCTGGTCGAGCAGCCCGTCGAGGCGGCGCTGCAGCGATCCGTGGCGCCGCGAGTTCGTCTGGGCGTCGAGGGTCCGCGCCAGGACGAGGGCGCCGCTAATCGTGAGCGATGCGAGGATCAGCTTTCGCATACAGCAGGTCCGCGAAGAGGTTGACGAGGACGAACAGCACCGACATGAACAGTATGGCGCCCTGGACCGCCGGGAGGTCGCGCTTTTCGATCGCCGTGAGGACATAGCGTCCCAGCCCCGGCCAGGCGAAGATCGACTCGGTCAACAGGCTCCCGGTGAGGTAGCTGCCGGTGTCGAGCGCCAGCACGGTGATCACCGGGATGAGCGCGTTGCGCAGGGCGTGGCGCAGTACCACGATGCGCTCCGGCGCTCCTTTGGCGCGGGCCGTGCGCGTGAAATCACTCGCCAGAGCTTCACGCATCGCACCGCGCGTCATGCGGGCCAGCACCGCCACCGACCGCATCCCCAGTGTCGCAGCGGGAAGGATCAGGTAGGCGAGCCCGCCCGACCCTGACGGCGGCAGCCAGCGCAGCGTGACGGCGAATAGCAGCACCAGCAGCAGGCCGACCCAATACACCGGAAACGACACTCCAAGATAGGCCGTGAGCGTGGCAAGGCGATCGGTCCACCCACCGGGGCGCACGGCGGCTACGACGCCGAGGCTGATCCCGACGGTGGCGGCGAAGCTCATCGCCGCGAGCGCGAGCTGCGCGGTCTTGGGGAACCGCTCGGCCAGGTCCTGCGCGATCGGGCGACCGGTGATGTAGGAGCGGCCGAGGTCGCCGTGCAGCAGGCCCACGACGTAACGCCCGAAGCGCAGCGGCAGCGGGTCGTCGAGGTGCAGCTCCGCGCGCAGCCGGGCGATGGTGGCGGAGTCGGCCCGCTCTCCCACCATGGCCTGGACGGGATCGCCCGGCGCCACATTGAGCAACAGGAAGGCCGCGACCAGCACGCCGCCGAGCGTCGGCACGAGGAGCAGCAGCCGGCGTCCCAGCGCGCGTGTCACTGCGCGGGCGCGCGCCGCACGCCGGTCCAGCGCTGCCCGTTGAAGATGACGGGCAGCTCCCACCCGGTGATGCGGGGCGACTGCGCCCACAAATCCACCGGGAACCAGAGGTACAGCCACGGCGCCGCGCGGTAGACCCGGTCGTCGATAGTGCGGTACAGGCGCTCACGCGCGGCGTCGTCCTGGGTGCGCCGCGCCTCGAGCAGCAGCGAATCGGTCACCGGATCCGAATAGAATGCGTAGTTGCCGCCGGCGCCGAAGCTGGTGCTCGAGAACAAGGGAAAGAGAAAATCATCGCCGTCGGGGTAGTCGGCCCACCAGTCGAGGATCGCCATATCGGCGTTGCCCGCGCGGGCCGCGGCGCGCTGGCTCGAAGCGTCGCGCGCCATGATCTCGACCCGAATCCCCACCACCGCCAGGTCCGATTGCACCGCCTGCGCCACGCGTCCCAGGGTCTCGTTGTCCGCCGCGCGCCACAGCTCGAGCGACGTGCCGGCGGCGAGCCCTGCCGCGGCGAGGAGTTGCTTGGCGCGCGCCGGATCGTAGCCGTACGGCTGGCGCGTCGTGTCGCCGCCGGCGAGGCTCGGCGGGATTGCGCCCCTGGCGCGGATCCCGCGGCCGCCGTAGACCGCCGCCAGGATCTCGGGAACGTTGACGGCGTAGTTGATCGCCTGCCGGACGCGCACGTCGCGCAGCGGGCCACGGCGATTGTTGAGCGCGATGTACACGTCGCGCAGCGCCGGCTTCTCTTGCAGCCAGCCCGGGTGGCGCGTGCGCCACGCGGCCGTCTCGCCGAAGGGGACTTCGACCACGTCGAGGCGTCCGGCCTCGAGCTCGGCGGCGCGCACCAGCTGGTCGGGGATGATGCGGACGACGAGCGATTCGGCCTGGGGCGGTGAGTCCCAGTACTCGGCATTGCGGGCGAAGCGCAGCGCGTCGTCGTGCGCCCAGCTCACGAATCGCCATGGGCCCGTCCCGATCGTCTGGACGTCCCGCGCCCCCGCATGCAGTACCGCGATCGCGGCGACGGGCATCGCAAGAAACTTCGGAAACACCGCGAGCGGCTGCTCGAGCGTCAGGGCCACAGCGGTGTCGCCGACGAGCTCGATTCCGGATACTTCGCGGACCGTCCCAGCCGCGAACTCTTTGGCGCCGCGGATGGGGAGCAGCGGCCAGGCGCGTCCGCCGGTCGATGTCGGGTCGAGCACACGGAGGAAGCTCGAGCGGACGGAGGCGGAGGTGACGGGGGTGCTGTCGCTGAAGCGGACGCCCGCTCGCAAATGGAAGACGTAGCGCAGGCCGCGTGCGTCGGCAGTCCAGTGATCGGCCAGTGCCGGCTGCAGCCGGCCGTTTGCGTCGAACCGCGTCAGACCGTCGTAGACGAGCGTCACCATCTCGCCGGTCGGCACGTCGGTCGAGAGCGCCGGGTCGAGGGAACGCGGGTCGTAGCTCTCGTAATAGACGAGGGGGGCGCTGGCCGTTGCGTGCTCGCCGGTGCAGGCGAAGAGCGACGGCAAGACGCTCAGGAAATGGCGGAACCGAGGCATCAAGTTTGGTGTCGAAAAGGTTGACAGTCAGGGTGGTGGCCGGCCAACATACGGAGCCCAAAACACAGCGTCAATTGCGTTTCGCCCATGCCCTCGCCCTCGGCGCTCTCTGCGCGCTGGCGGCCCGCCCGCTCACCGCGCAACAAGAGGGAGAGCGTGTGGTCCGCGGGCTGACGTTCGTGGGCAACCGGGCAA
>DATLVL010000077.1:0-2759 GCA_035577525.1 Gemmatimonadales bacterium
GATCTGCGGGTCTACGAGAACAAACGGGCCCAGTTCCTGGCCGGTCTCGAGCCGGTCGCGACCTCGCCGCCGGGCCGCCGCAACGGCTCGGCGCCCGACCACGACGCCCAGGCCGCTCGCGCCGACTTTGCCCGTAAATTCAGCGACATCGGAGCCAAGCCATGAAGCTTCTCGGATCGATCTTCGGCGACGCCGCGGCGCGGCTGCCGCTGCAGGATTGGCCGCTCGAGCGGATCCACAAGCTGCCGCACACCACGAGCGTCATGGGCGAGCTCGCCACCCTCGACGAGCAGCCGACGGCGTCCGACCGGCGCCGGTTTCTGCGCTCGCTGCTGCTCGATGCCCAGGAGCGGGACCGGCTGGCGGCCGAGCTGCCGGAGGGCTGCTGGTGCTTCGGGCGCGGCGGCTCGGGACCGCGGGCGGTGATGGTGCCCGGGCAGGACGTGCCGATGGTGCTCACGGCCTACTGCGGCTGCGCGATCGGCGACGCGCGGCGGATCCTCGACGGCGACGTCCGCGAACGCGGACGGGCCTACGCCCAGGAGATCCAGCTGCTCGGCATCTGGGAGGGCGCGCGAGTGCCCGAGCGCTTCAACGACTGCAGCTTCGAGACGTTCCCCGCGACCAGCGCGACGCAGCTGGTCGTCGCTGAGATCATGGACTGGCTCGATTCGGCGGCCTGGGCGCTGGTGTTGCTGGGCGAGTTCGGCGTCGGGAAAACAGGGCTGGCCATCAGTGCGCTGCGCGACGCCGCGGAACGCCGCCACCCCGGCCTGTTTGTCAAGACACCGGACCTGCTGGCGCGGATCCGCGCGACCTACGGCAAGGGCTCCGAGGTCAGCGAGCAGGACGTGCTCGAGAGCCTGCGCACCGTCGACTACCTGGTGCTCGACGACGTCGGCGCCGAGCACGCCACCGACTGGGCGACGTCGATGCTGTTCCAGGTCCTGGACGATCGGCACGATCACCAGCGCAAAACCATCCTGACCACCAACCTCGACATCACCGGGCTCGGGCTGCACATGGGCGAACGGACCCTGCACCGGTTCAAAGAGGGCGCCGTGTTTCTGACCGTCGACGGGCCGAATCTCCGGGGCAATGCAGGCTGAGTGGCCGATCCCCAGTCGTCGTCGACTGAACCGTACAGCCCCGACGCGATTCGCTACTGGTTGCTCGGTAAATGCCCGGCCTGCCGCTGGTCCATGCTCGAGTCAGCGGTCGAGGGTGGCACCGGGGCGTCCGGGCACGGCTCTGGTTCAGGCGATCGCATCGCCCTGGTCGGCCTGAAGATCGACCTCGAGCGGGCCGCGGACTCGCTGCCAGCGCACTGGCTCGCGACGAGACTGATTCTGCGCAAGCAGCACCGCCGACGGCGTGATAGTGCGATGCCGTCGCAGACGGACGAGTCGCAGGATCCTGCGCAGGCCCTGGACGAGGCGATCTGGCGGATGGCGACGTTTCTTGGCTGGCAACCTGTTCTCGTCCAGGCGGCGTAAAACGAGTACAGTAGCCCCTTAGAGGGCGTAGCCATGCCCACCAACTGCACCCAACCTGCCGACGGCGGGTTTTTTGATGCCCACGATGCCCACCAGGCTGTCGCTCACCAAAGCCGTCGGCGACCAGCTCGCCGCCGCGGTTGCGCAAGGTGTCCCCATCCAGACCGCCGCCCGCGCCGCCTCGATCGCCCCAGAGACCGTCTACACCTGGCTCCATGCTGCCCGTGATGGTCGCTGGCCGCAAAGCCATGGCTCGCCCATCAAGCCGCAGCACGCAACGCGCCTGGCACGGTTTGCACAGCAGATCGCGACTGCACAGGCCGTCTGGGAGGCCCAGCAGGTCGCGGCGATCGTGCAGGACGCCGCGGCGTACAACGAGAAGACCGGCCTGCGCGACTGGCGGGCGCGCGCGTGGTTGCTGAACAACCACCCGGCCACCCGGGCGACCTACCGCCAGGAGCACCAGAAACTTTTGACCGTCGAGGGAACCGTGCATCACGAGCACAGCCTGGTGCAGTCAGCCGACGACACCAGCCTTGAGCAGTGGGCTGCACTCGAGCTGCCAGGCGCTGGGTGACCTCCGAGAACCGCACGTTCTCGGACCTATGCGCTCGAGGAGGGGTAGGTCGAGATTCCTCGAGCGACTTTGTACATAGCGGGGCTGGGGAGGAATGCGGGGCTACGCGCGTACACGAGGGTTTTCGACGAGACAAATTCCACGAGTGAGGAGTCGACGTAATGCCTTGGATTGAAGAGCACCTGTTACCGCGGGTACATGCCCATTTGACGGGCGCGAGCAAGCTGTCCAAAGAGGATCAGAAACAGCTGGTGTCCGACGTGCTGGCGGGCATGGGCCGCCAGCCGGAGGAAGACGCGAACCAGGTCGCGGCCGTTGAGGAGTCGAAGACGGCGGCGCAAGAGCAGGGCGTGAAGGTGGACGAAGGGGAGCGCCCGGCAGTGGGCGTGGTCGCCGAGGCGAAGGCGGCCGAGAAGGCGTAGTGCCGTTCGTCTCGCAGGCGCAGCGCGGGTACATGTACGCCAAGCATCCGAAGCTGGCGGCTGAGTTCGAGCGGGCCACACCGAAAGGGAAATCGTTGCCACAGCACGTCGGACACACGGCGAAGAGACGCAGTGCGCCGTTGCCGGCGGCCAATGTGGCGGCGGTCTCGGTGCCGGCGCCGCAGTTGGGGAAGGCGATGATGCAGACGATCGGCCAGGTCAGCGGGCTGAGCCGGCTGCGGTCGATGCGATTGAAGAGCTCGG
>DATLVL010000078.1:0-19957 GCA_035577525.1 Gemmatimonadales bacterium
AGACTCGCATGACTCGCACTGTTGCCGCCGCCGGGATACTCGCATGCCTCGTCGCCTGTGGTGGGAACGCCGCCGACACCGTCATCACGCACGGCATGGTGTGGACCGGTCTCTCCTCCGGCGACGCACGGCCCGGAGCCGTCGCGATCAAGGCCGGCAAGATCCTCGCGGTGGACGACTCGGCAGCGATCGCCCGGTACATCGGCTCATCCACGCAGGTGATCGACGCGCACGGCGGGCTCGTAATGCCGGGCTTCGCCGACGGCCACACGCACTTCGTAGACGGCGGGTTCCAGCTGGCGTCGCTCGATCTCCGCAACGCCGCCACGCCGCAGGAATTCATCCGGCGCGTTGCCGCATTCGCGAAGACGCGAGCACCGGGGCAGTGGATCACGGGCGGCGACTGGGATCACACCCTGTGGCCCGGGCAGCCGCTGCCGCGGCGCGAGTGGATCGACTCCGTCACCGCGAACAACCCCGTCTTCATCAATCGCCTCGACGGGCACGAAGCGCTGGCCAACACGGCGGCGCTCAAGGCCGCGAAGGTCACGAAGGAGACGCCCACGCCATCGGGCGGCGAGATCCTGCACGACGCCACGAGCGGCGAGCCGACCGGGATTTTCAAGGACCAGGCGCTCGATCTGATTTTCAAAGCCGTCCCCGCGCCGACGCCGGAGGAAACGGACTCAGCCGTCGCCCGCGCGCTCGCGTATGCGGCGTCGCTGGGCGTGACGGCGACGGCGAACATGTCGGCGTCGTGGGCGGGGCTCGCGAGCTACCGGCGGCTCGAAAAAGTGGGCCGCATGACGCTGCGCGTCTACCTCTATCTCCCGATCGATCAATGGCACGCGGTGGCGGACACGATTCACGCCAGCGGCGCGGGAGACGACTGGGTGAAGATCGGCGGGTTGAAAGGGTTCATGGACGGCTCGGCGGGCGCGCGCACCGCATACTTTTTCGACGCCTACAACGATTCAGCGGGCTACCACGGCCTGTTGCAAAACCCCGAAAAGGACATGGCGACCTGGATCGGCAACGCCGACTCGGCGGGGCTGCAGATCGCCGTCCACGCCATCGGCGACCGCGCCAACGCCGATCTGCTCGCGATGTACGACAGCGTTGCCAAAGTGCACGGGCAGCGCGACCGGCGCTTCCGCGTCGAGCACGCGCAACATTTGCGTCGCGAGGACATAGCGAAGTTCGGTCAGGGGCGGATCGTGGCGTCGATGCAGCCGTATCACGCGATCGACGACGGTCGCTGGGTCGAGCAGCGCATCGGCCCTGAGCGCATCAAGACGACGTACGCGTTCCGCGACCTCCTGAACACGGGCGCGCCCCTCGCCTTCGGCTCCGACTGGACTGTCGCGACGATCGATCCGTTGTGGGGTGTGTATGCCGCCGTCACGCGGCGCACGCTCGACAACAAGAACCCCGGTGGCTGGGTACCGCAGCAGAAGATCACGCTCGCCGAGGCGCTCAAGTCCTACACGGCGAACAACGCCTGGGCGGTATTCGCCGAGCACCAGTGGGGAACGCTCGCCCCCGGCATGGATGGCGACGTCGTGGTGCTCGACCACAACCTGTTCACGATGGCGCCGGAGTCGCTGGCGACGGCGCGAGTCGCGGTCACGATTGTCGGTGGGAAGATCGTGTACCGGAAAAGCTGATGGCTGACAGCTGAGAGCTGACAGCCTTCAGCTGTACTTGAACCCAGCCGCTTTGAGCGTCAGCGGTTCGGCGTCGCCGTTTTCGACGCCTGCCTCGAGGATCTCGCCCAGCACGAGCGTGTGATCGCCGGCGGGAAGTGTAGCGACGGCGCGGCATTCCACCCATCCCACTGCCTCGGTCAATACCGGCGTCTGCGCGGTCGGCGCAGGCTTCGTCTTGACGCCCTTGAGCTTCTGCGGGGCCTGGTCGGACGTCCGTCCCAGCTTCCCGGCGAGCTCGCGCTGCTCTGTAGTCAAAAGACTGACGGCAAAGTGACGGGCGTCACGGATGAGGCCGATCGTCTTGGACCTATTCTCGACGGCCACGACGAGCATCGGTGGCTCAAATGAGGCCTGGGTGATCCAGTTGGCGGTCATGGCGTGCTCGTCGCCGCCGTGGGCGACGGTGACCACATACAGACCGTAGGGGAAGTGACTGAGAATCATCTGCTTGGCCGCTGCATCCATTGCCTTCACCTGGTGAGAGAACGGCAAACTCCTTGCTGGAAGATGTACCCGTCTTCGGGGTCGTGACAACATCGCTCGGGCAGCGCAGCATTGGATTGCATGGGTTGCATCCCGTCTCGCATTAGTGGTCTGCGACGGAGCCTCACAAGGAGCTGCTGATGCGCCAGCCGTTGATCGCCGTCGCGTTACTCGTCGGGGCCGCGGGGATGTGCGATGCACAGAGTCTCAAGATTACCGAGTCGCTCGAATCCCTGGAGACTTCGGCGCGGCAGGATTCCAACGATGCTGCGGCACAGTTCAACCTCGCGCTGGGATACTGGAGCAAGAAACGCTACAACGATGCCGTCCCACCGTTGCGCCGAGCGATCGCGATCGATCCAGAGTTTGCCCCTGCCTATTTCGCCCTGGCGCTTGTCCCCATCGCCAATGGCTCGGCCTTCCAGAAGCACGAGATTCCCAGCATCGGGTATCGGTTCATCTATTACACTGCCGTCGATTCCGTGTGGAAGGAATTCGATCGTCAGGTCCGTCGCGCGTTTGATATCGATCCTCTGGTAGACACTCGGATCGAAGTCTCGGTGGAGTGGCGCGGCAGCTTTCACGATGACTTCGAGCGCGGCATCCACGAATACCAGGACGGCAAGTACGAACAGGCGATCCAGCATCTCGACAGCTTCATCAAAGACGTCGAGCCACACAAGGATCGTCATGCCCAGTTGGAGTCCGGCTTGTGGTATCGTGCGCTGGCCGAGTTGCGCCTCACGAGGTACGATGCCGCGATTCGCGATCTCCGTCGGCTCGTTGAGGCCGGGCAGAGTCAGGAGGCCGCGGATACACTGATTCACAATCCCTTCCGGATCAACGAATACCGCTACATGCTCGCCTTTGCCCAGCAGCGCGCCGGGCAGTCCAATGATGCGATCACCCTGTACCAGGAGGTTCTCGGAAACGATATCGGATTCTATTCCGCCCACCTGCGGCTGGCCGAGATCTACGAGTCTCACAGGATGTGGGACCAAGCCATTCAAGAACGCCAGCGAGCCATTGAAGCTTCACCCGAGAACCCGAGTCTCGAGCTTTACCTCGGCGAAACGCTGGCCAATGCGGGTCAGTGGATCGAGGCGGAGCAGCCGCTGCAAATGGCCCAGGGGGCGAATCCGCACGACTCGCGCATCCCCTACTTCCTGGGACGCGTAGAGCAACAGCTTGGGAAGGCGGAAGCGGCGAAGGACGCGTATCGCCGCTTTCTCGCCATCGCGCCCAGCCGCTACGCCGCTCAGCTTGCCGATGCGAGGCAGCGGCTGGCGGCGCTGCAATAGACCATGAGCAAGAAGAGTCCGTGGTGCTTGAAGCCCGTGGCCCTGGCGGCCATCGCGCTCCTCGCCGCTCCACCGATTCGCGGCCAGGCAAGTAGTCCTTCCCGCCCTCCGTCGCTCGCGACGCTCGAGGCGGCGGCGCAGCGTGACTCGCTCGACGCTGACGCACTCTTTCAGCTGGCGGTCGCCTACGATCTCGCGAAGCGATACGACGACGCCGAGCGGGTCGCGCGACAGGCCGTCGCCGTCGATCCACGCGATGCCCAGGCGTGGCTGCTGCTCGCCTCGCTGCCGTACGACCGGCGCTCCAAGCTTTGGAAGGAAGTGCGGCGCGACCAGGTGCCGCAGGAATGGCGGCAGGCCGTGGAGGAATCGGATCGCTTCGAGCACCGCGCCTTTCTGCTCGATCCCTTGGTCGACTTCCGGGTGCGCGGGACGCCGCCTCCCAAGGAAGACGTCCTCGAGATCCAGGATTACGGCCAGGAGACGACCGACTATCTGCTGGAGCTGGGCCTCGGCGCGTTCGGCTGGCGGTACCTGCTGTCCTACAGCGCGCTCGATCTGTATGCCGAGCGGCAATACAAGGGCCAGGCAGTCGACTCCATTCCGAGCGGCCTGCTGTGGTGGCGTGGACTCGCCGCCGCGCACGTCAACGCCCACCGGCATGCGATCGCCGATATCCAGTTGCTGTTGAACCGCGCCCTGAAACACGAGGCGAGCGATAGCCTTATTCAAATCACGCTGGGGACCGAGGACTTCCAGTACCTCCTCGGCCTCCTCCAGGAGCGTGCCGGGCACACGGCCGACGCGATCACGTTCTATCAGGCCGCGCTCGCCACCAAGATCGGCCTGTACATGGCCCACGTCCGGCTCGCCCGGTTGTACGCGAGCCACAAGATGTGGGACGCAGCCATCGAAGAAGCACAACGGGCCGAGACCGCGAACCCCGACGACCCGACGACGCTGCTCGATCTGGCGGCGATTCTGCGAGATGCGGGCCACACCGCCGACGCCCAGGACGCGCTCCGTCGCGCCCAGGCGGCCAACCCGCGGAACCCGCGGGTTCCTTATGAGCTGGGTCTAGTGGAATTGCAGTTGGGCCAAAGCGCCGAGGCCAAGACGGCGTTCACGCGCTTTCTCGCCATCGCGCCGAGCCGCATGGGCAGCGAGATCAACGACGCGAAACAGAGGCTCGCCGGACTGCCCTGAGGGGCGCCGGCGCATTTTCCATCGGAGCCGATCATGAGACGATTCGCCGTCATCTGGACGCTTGTCTTCACGCTCGCCGCGCCGGGGATTGCGGCCCAACGCATCAAGCTCTCGGCGAGTCTCGAGAATCTCGAGAAGGCGGCGCGCGCGGACTCCAACGATGCCGCGGCGCACTACAACGTCGCCCTAGCGTACTGGAACGCCAAACGCTGGGACGACGTGGACTCGGCCCTGCATCGTGCCATTCGCGTCGATCCCGAATTCCCGGCGCCGCACATGGCCCTGGCATACCTGCCCTACGCCCGCCGATCGTCCCTCGCCGACGAAGAGAACGAGAACCGGGTCCCCGACGCCTGGAAGGCCGCGCTCGAGGAGTCGGATCGCGAATACCGCCGCGCCGTAATGATCGATCCGCTCGTCGAGCTCCGCCTCGGCGACCTCGTTTTTCCACGCTCGACGGAATTCCTGGACATCATGAAGGAGGAGTTCGGGGAGTGGCTGGCCGATTACAACGATGGGCTCGATCAGTACTTCCTCGGGAAGTACGAGGACGCGTACAACAGATTTCAGCGTGTCTTTTACGAGATCAACGGCCCGAGTCACGAGAAGCGGTTGTGGAATACGCTCTTGTATTGGCACGGCCTATCGTGCGCGCAGGTCAACAAGCACGACGATGCCGTCCAGGACTTCCAGATGCTCCTCGACCGGTACCTGGACGCCGAAGCCAAAAAGAAGGACTCGACGCTTCATGTTCCGCTCCGCACCAACGAATTTCGGTATATCCTCGCGGTCATGAAGCAACGTGCCGGCAAGTACAACGAGGCGATCGATCTATACCGCCAGGCGTTGGAGAACGACATCGGGCTGTACGAGGCCCATGTGCGCCTGGCCAACATCTATGAAGACCATCAAATGCTGTCGCAGGCGGTGAATGAGCGGCAAGCAGCGGTCAACGGCAACCCCGACGATGGAACGTTGCTGTTCGATCTCGGGAAAACGCTCGCGCGCGCCGGCCAGATGCCCGAGGCGGAAAAGGCGCTCCGCGATGCGATCGCCGCGAACCCGCGCGATCCGCGCCCCCACTATCTGCTCGGCATCGTCGAACAACGAGAGAACAAGAATGCGGACGCCCACACCGCCTTCACCGAATTCATTTCCCTCGCCCCCAGTCGCTACAGCGCACAGGTCGCCGATGCGAGACAACGTCTTGCTGTACTGCACTAGCATGAGCCGCCGCCCCGCCGTTGCCCTCGCCGCGGCACTGCTGCTCGCCGCACAACGGCCGGGCGTGGCCCAGACGCGCTCCGCCTATGAGGAGCTCCAGACCTTCTCGGGGGTCCTGAACCACGTGCGTCTCAACTACGTCGATTCCGTGGGATATGCGCAGCTCGTCAGCGCTGCGATCGACGGCATGCTGCGCTCTCTCGACCCCCACAGCCATTTCTATTCGCGCCTCGAGGCAGAGCGCTTCGACCTGTTGCAGCGCGGTACCCTCGCGGTCACCGGCATCTCGCTGGAAGAAGTGGACAGCGCCGTCACCGTCCTCGCCGTTGCCACCCAGAGTCCCGCGGCCAAATCGGGCGTCCAGCCTGGCGACCGCCTGGTGAGCCTCAACGACACGTCGGTGGCCGGGCTGTCCGTCTCGACGCTCGAGCTGCGGCTCGCCGGGGAAAAAGGGTCGAAGGTGCGCCTGCGCCTCGAGCGGGGCCCGCGTCTCGAGCCGGACACCCTCGACATCTCCGTGAAACGGGACTTCCTCACCGTGCACTCGGTGTCCGTCGTCCGCATGCTCGACTCGATCACCGGTTTCGTTCGGCTCGAGGAGTTCGGTCCCGAGGCCGCCAAGGAGATGCACACAGCGCTCGATCACCTCAATGGCCTGCACATGCGGCGCGCCATCCTCGACCTGCGCAGCAATCCGGGCGGCATCGTCACCTCGGCAGTCGAGGTCGCCTCGGAGTTCTTTCCCAAGGGGACGGTCATTTTCCGCACGGAGGGTCGCAAGCGCGACGTGGACACGACCTACTCCACGAAACGCGACGGCGCCTTCGCGACGCTGCCGCTCATCGTGCTGATCGACGATCACTCGGCCAGCGCGGCGGAGGCGCTCGCGGGATCGCTGCAGGATCATGACCGAGCGCTGCTCCTCGGGCGGCGCAGCTTTGGCAAGGCCCTGATGCAGACCGGGTTCGTCGTGCCGCCGGGCGGCGAGGTGCTGATGCTCACCATCGGCCACGTGCTGAGTCCCAGCGGCCGTTTTATCCAGCGTCGCTACACCGGCCTCGCGACGGAGCAGTACTACTCGCTGGCGGGCCAGGGCGGCACCGCCGAGGACACACTCAAGGTCTACCACACCGACCATGGCCGCGTCGTGCGCGGCGGCGGCGGCATCGCTCCCGATGCTCCGCTGCCCCGGCCCGCTCCTCTGCCGGTGTGGTGGAGTGTGGCCGCGGATTCGGGGTTCGACAACGCTGTGGCCGATAGCGTAGCACTGTCGCTTCCCGCAACTCCCGCGGCGCGCACCGCCTGGCTCGCTGCGCCTGAGCGCTGGCGGACAACGCTGCTGCCGCTGTTTCTCTCCCGCGTCCGCACCCGGCTCCGGGTGCCGGCGCAGACGGATTCGGCGCTCGATGTCCGGCTTTCCCGCATCCTGGCCGCCCGCGTCGCCGAGGTGCGCTGGGGTCTCGACGCCTACGATGACTTCGTCGCCAGGAGCAGTCCGGATGTGCAGGCGGCGATCGGGTATTTCCCGAGGCTACATGAGCTTTTGGCGGCGCCCTGACCCTCTAGCTATTTTGCGACCATGACGACTCCCAAGACGCGCGCTCGTTCCGAGGCGCGGGTCACCCGCCAGCCGCTGTCCAAACCCGACCTGCTCGACATCTATCGCCTGATGTACATGTCGCGCCGGCTGGACGACAAAGAGCTGCAGTTGAAGCGCCAGGGCAGGATCTTCTTCCAGATTTCCGGCGCCGGCCACGAAGCGGTGCTGGTCGCCGCCGGCAAGGCGCTGCGTCCCAGCTCCGACTGGTTCTATCCCTATTATCGCGACCGCGGCCTCTGCCTCGCCCTCGGCATGACCCCGACCGAGATGCTCCTCTCGGCGGTCGCCGCGGCCGAAGATCCCAACTCCGGTGGCCGGCAGATGCCGTCCCATTGGGGGCACAAGGCGCTCAACATCGTGAGCCAGTCGAGCCCGACTGGGACGCAGTTCCTCCAGGCCACCGGCTGCGCCGAAGCGTGGCTGCGCTACAGCCAGGTGGACGCAATCGCCGACAAGCCGATTCAGGACGACGAGCTGGTCTACTGCTCCGCCGGCGAGGGCACGACGAGCGAGGGGGAATTCTGGGAGGCGCTGAACACCGCCAGCAACCTGAAGCTGCCGGTGCTGTTTCTGATCGAGGACAACGGCTATGCGATTTCGGTCCCGGTCGAGGTGCAGACCGCCGGCGGTTCCGTCAGCAACCTGGTCGCCAACTTCCCCGACCTCCTGATCGAGCGCGTCGACGGCTGCGATCCCGTCGCCTCCTATGAGGCGATCACGCGTGCGGCGGCGCATTGCCGCGCCCGCCGCGGGCCGGCGCTCGTCCATGCCAAGGTGACGCGGCCCTACTCGCACTCGCAATCCGACGACGAAGTGTCCTATCGCCCGCCCGCCGAGCGCGAGGAGGACGCCAAGCGCGACTGTATCCTGACCTTCCCGGCCCGGCTGATCGCTGAAGGCATGGCGAGCCAGGCGGAGATCGACGCCATCAAGCAGCAGGTGGACGAAGAGATCCAGGTCGCGACCGACGTGGCGCTCGAGGCGCCGCAGCCCACGCCCGAGACGGCCCTGCTCTACATCTATTCACCCGATGTCGATCCCACCTCCGAGCAGTTCGACACTGAGGACGACCCGCACTTCACCGGCGAGCCGACCACCGTCGTCGATCTTCTCAACGCCTGCATGAAGGACGAGATGGCCCGCGACCCGCGCATCCTCGTCTTCGGTGAAGACGTAGCCGATGCGAGCCGCGAGGAGAGCCTCGGCAAGGTGAAGGGCAAAGGCGGCGTGTTCACGGTCACCCGCGGACTGCAACGTCTGTTTGGCGGGAACCGCGTCTACAACTCGCCGCTCGCGGAAGCGAACATCGTCGGTCGCGCGATCGGCCTCGCGACCCGCGGCCTGAAGCCGGTCGTCGAGATTCAGTTCTTCGACTATATCTGGCCGGCGTATCATCAGCTGCGCAACGAGATGGCCACGATGCGCTGGCGCTCCAACAATGCGTTCAGCTGTCCCGCCGTGGTGCGCGTGACGTACGGCGGCTACCTCAAGGGCGGCGCTGTGTACCACTCACAGACCGGCGCCGTGGTGTTCACGTCGATCCCCGGCCTCCGCGTCGTCTGTCCCGCGACCGCGCTCGACGCGAACGGCCTGCTGCGCACCGCGATTCGCTGCGACGACCCCGTTCTGTTCCTCGAGCACAAGCACCTCTACCGCCAGACCTACAACAAAGCGCCCAACCCCGGGCCCAACTTCATGATCCCGCTCGGCAAGGCGAAGGTCGTGCGAGAGGGGACGCATCTCACGGTGGTGACGTATGGCGCGGTCGTGCAACGCACGCTCGTCGCCGCGAAAGCGGTGGAAGAGCAGAACGGCATCAGCGTCGAGGTGATCGACCTGCGCAGCCTGTCGCCCATCGACTGGCCCACCATCGCCGCGTCGATCCGCAAGACGAACAAGGTCATCGTCGCCTATGAGGATGCGCTCTCCTGGGGATACGGGGCGGAGCTCGCCGCCCGCGTCGCGGACGAGTGTTTTCCGTGGCTCGACGCGCCCGTGAAACGCGTCGCGTCCGCCGATTCGTTCGTCGCGTACTCACCCGTGCTCGAGGATCACATACTCCCGCAATCCGAGGATCTCTCGCAGGCGATGCGCGACCTGCATGCGTTCTAAGCAGGTCACAGCGTACACTCTGCTGTTCTTCCTGTCTGGTGCCACGGGGCTCGTCTACGAGCTGCTGTGGGTCCGCCTGCTGTATCAATCGTTCGGCTCCACGATTCAATCCGTCACCACGGTCGTCGCCGCCTACATGGGTGGCCTGGGACTCGGCGCGTACCTGCTCGGCGCCCGGGGCGACCGCGCGCTCCGCCCGGCGCGGCTGTATGGACGCCTCGAGATCCTGATCGGCCTCTTCGGTCTCGTCTCGCCGCTCGTGCTCGGCCTCGCCCAGCAGGCGTACATCGCCCTGGCACGGGGGATGCCCGAGGGTTCCGGGCTGAGCGTGGCGTTGCGTTTCGGTCTCGCCGGACTCGTGCTCCTGATCCCCACGACGTTGATGGGTGGGACACTGCCGGTCTTGACGCGTGCGTTCACCGCTACGGAGCGCGACAAGCTGCGTCCGTCGCTGGGCCGGTTGTACGGCGTCAACACGCTGGGAGCGGTGTTGGGTACTGCGCTCGCCGGGTTCGTGTTGATCGAATACGTCGGGATTCGCTGGAGTCTCATCGGCACCGCCTTCGCGAGCATCGCCATTGGTTTGGTCGCTCTCGGGTTGCCGGATCCGGATCCCGTTGGCTTACCTGACCCCGGGCGTCAGCCCGTGGTGCACGGTAGCACGGCGCCTCAGGCTCACCCAGTACTGCTCCGACGCCTCGCCCTCGTCCTTCTCGCCGCGACGGCCTTCGTGGCATTGCTCGACGAGATCGCCTGGACCCGCGTCCTCGTCATGGTGGTCGGTGGCTCGACCTACGCGTTCACGCTGGTGCTGCTGTGTTTCCTGCTGGGGATCGGCCTGGGCAGTGCCTTGGTCGCGCGTCGCTCGGAGACACCTTCCGACACGGTGGCATCGGTCGTGCTGGCGCAGGGGGTGACCGCGGCCGGGGCGGCGCTCATGATCGCATTTTTCTCCGCCCTCCCGGCCTACGTCCTGCTCGTCTTCCAGATCCCCGGTCTCAACGCCGGCCCGCGGCTCGGACTGCTGGGTGGCGCGGTCGCCGCGGTCGTCCTGATCCCCGCCGTGGGCATGGGCATGACGTTCCCGTTGCTCACCGATCTGATCGCCGCGACCGGCGAGGCGCGCGGTGCCGACGTCGGCCGGGCCTATCTCCTCAATACTGCCGGGTCGATTCTGGGCGCCGTCCTCACCGGGTTCGTGCTCGTGACGGCGCTGGGGAGTGACACGACGCTGCGCCTCGGCGTCGCCGTCAACGTGCTCGCCGCGTTGGCGCTCGCCGTCGCGGTGTCGCGCGGCGTCGCCGAAGGCTCTGCGGTGCAGCGCCAGCTGCAGCTGCGCGTGCTCGGCGGCGCGATCCTCGCGACGGCGGGACTGGTCGCCGTCATCGCCGCACCGGGCCGGGGGTTGCGCACCATCGACCTCGGTCCGACGATCTACGGGCGTGAACGAATGACCGCCGCCGAGCGGGCCGGATTCCTCGGTCACTTGGGAGCGCGGCCGCTGCGGTTCATCGAAGGCCGCAACTCCACGGTGTCGGTGTGGGAATCGCCGGTCGGCCGGGCGCTGAAGGTGAACGGCAAGGTCGACGCGTCGGACTACGGCGACATGGATACCCAGCTCATGCTGGGGCTCGCGCCCGTCGCCGCCCATCCCCATCCACACGCGGCGCTGGCGATCGGGTTCGGCAGCGGCGTCACCACCGCGGTGCTGGCGGCGGTGCCGGGGATGGACCGGGTTCGCGTGGTGGAGCTGGAGCCCGCGGTACTGGAGCTGGCGCCGTTCTTCCGCAGCGTCAATCAGGACGTCCTCAACCGGCCCAACGTGCGCGCCATCGCCGACGATGCGCGCAGCGCCCTGCAGCTGACGAGTGATCACTTCGACGTGATCGTCTCCGAGCCGTCGAACCCCTGGGTCGCGGGCGTCGCCACGCTGTACACGCCTGACTTCTATCGCATCGTCCGCGGCCGGCTGGCCGACGGCGGCGTCTTCTGCCAGTGGGTGCAGTTGTACCAGCTGCCGCTTTCTATCGTGGCCGGCATCGTGCGCAACGTGCAGCAGGTGTTTCCGCACGTCTCCGTGTGGTCGGCGGGGAACTACGACCTCATGGTGCTCGGTTCGGCCCAGCCCCTCGTGTCCGACACCGCCTGGGTGGAGACGCTACTGGGACGCGGCGGCGCCCTCGCCGTGCCGGGGCATGAGTTTCTCATGCTCGACGCCCCGCAGCAGTATTTCGACCGCCAGGTGCTGGGAGAAGCAGGCGTCGCGCGGCTGGTGCGGCGCGCGACTCTCGTGCACACCGACGACCGCCCCCAGCTCGAGTACGTCGCCGCACGGCGCTTCCTCGACAGCGGGGAGATGGGGGACATCCTCGATTCGCTCGCCGCGATCGAGCGTCCGGTGGAGGTGGAGGATCATTTGCCGCCGGACCGGCTCGCACGCGCATTGTCGGCGCGACTCGGGGATGTCGCCGCCTCGGGCTTCGTCGCAGCGGCACACCGGTCGGCTCCCGAGGACGAGCGATGGATCGTGCCGCTCGCAGGCCTCGCGCTCGCCACGGGCGACACCGCGCGGGCCGACTCGCTGCTCCGCACGCTGCGGACCCCCGATGCCCGTGCGCTGCTGCTCTCGGGTCTCATCGCGACCGCTCGCAACGAGCCTGCGCGCGCCCGGCCGCTCCTCGTGCGGGCGCTCACCGCGGGTGCCGATACCGCCCGGGCCCTGGCCGCCCTGGCGGTGCTCGATGCAGAGGACTCGCTGTGGTCTCCGGCGATTCGCAAGGTGTGGGGCGTGCTGGCGGCGACGCGAAACACGTTCCGCTCGTCGCTGCCGCGCGATCTGATCGCCCCCGCACTGGAGGGGATCGCGCTGCACGCTCCGCCCGCCGCGGCCGATAGCGTCCTGCTTGCCGCGCTCGTGGTGCGGCCAGGGTGGCCCAAACTCTACGAGTTGCGTGCCGCGGCGCTGTTACGGGAGAAGCGGTGTGATGACGCCGTGCGCCAATTCCTGACGCTCGAGGAGTTCGGTCTCGAACGGGAGGACGGCCCGGAGCTGGTGGAGCGCTGCCGCCGCGGCGGGACCTAGGTCGGGAAGGGAGGCGGGCTGCCGCCCAGCACCTGCCGGATCTCGCTCGCCGCCTCGATCGCGTGATCCACGTCGCGGGAGAGAGCCCGCGCCTGCTGCGTCGCCATTGTGAGATCGCCCAGCACCGCGTCCACTCCCGCGGACTTCAGCCGCAGTAAATCAAACCTCATGGTCTGCATCGCCAGGATGCAGGACTCGAGCTGATCCTCGATCACCTGGCGGCGCTGCAATAGATCGCCGAGCGCCTGGCGTTGGCGCTGCAGCAACCCGATCTGGCGATCCCGCTCTGGAGATTGCGGCATCTCCGCCATCGTGGCGAGCCGGGCGTCGAGACGGTCGATCGCACCGTCTTCAACGCCGGCGCTGAGGGAGTGCAGCGTCCGCGCCAGCTCCTGCGCGCGCTTGAGCAGCGCGTTCGCCGTCGCCGACACGTCCGGGAGCAGTTTCTGCTCCGACTTCGGGAGCCGCTCGACCACGCGCATGATCGCCTGGTAGTCGCCGGCGACTTGCTGGACCTTGTCCGCTTGGCGGCCGAATTCTCCGGTCGTCGGTACGGGGAACTGGCCCGGCTTTCCGGGGCCGGCGAGACCGAGCCGCACCTCCGCGGCATCCGACGCGACGGGCCGGTACATGACGTCTCGCCAGGAGTATCCGGCGTGCCACATCCGCATGAACGCCGGGCCGATTCTGAACGCCCCGACGGCGAGCGCGATGACCGTGAGCCCTCCGAAGCCATGACCGGTCACGAGATCGAGCAGCATCAACCCAGCGCCGACACCCGACCAGTTTACGAGCCGTTGCCGAACTTCGGTGACGAGCGCCGGTTCGCCAGACACAGGAGCAGGCTTGGCAGGCGGCTTTTGTGGCCGGCCGCGTCGCGGGATCGTCGGACTGCGTGGCACCGAGCTGGGCAGCGGTGGCAGCGGCGGAGGAGCCAGGCTGCGACGGGAGGTCGGCGTCGAGCGGCGCGGCCGGTGAGCCGGCGCCGTACGCGACTCCAGCGCGCGCCGCAGCGCGTCGGCAGTCGGCCACCGGTCCTCGGGCTCCTTCTCGAGGCAGCGCATCACCGAGCCGGCGAGATCGTCGGGCACACCATCGACCCGGTCTCCGATGTATTTCGCCGTTTCCGTGATCTGCTTGATCAGGATAGCGGGAACCGTCGACGCCTGAAACGGGAGCTCGCCGGCCAGCATCTGGTAGCTCACCACCCCCAGGCTGTAGAGATCCGACCGCCCGTCGATTTCGCGGTCGCCCGCCGCCTGCTCGGGACTCATGTAGTGCGGCGTGCCGATAGCGACGCCTGTTCCGGTGAGCCCGCCGCTGTTCGAGCTGGAAAGCGCCTTCGCGATCCCGAAATCCGTGACCATGACGCGGCCGCGGCTGCCTTCGAGCATGATATTGTCGGGTTTGACGTCGCGATGAATGATGCCCAACGAATGGGCGGCGCCGAGCGCGTCGGCGGTTTCCATCATGATGCGGCGCGCCTCTTCCGCCGGCAGCCGGATGCGGCGCTTCAAGCGCGCCGATAGGGGCTCGCCGTCGATGAAGGCCATGACGAAGTACACCAGCCCCTCGGGTCCCTCGCCGACGGAGTGGATCGGAACGATATGCGGGTGGGTCAGCCGCGCCGCGGTCTCGGCTTCCCGCAGGAAGCGCAGCCGCACCTCCTCGCGAAAGGCGAGGTCGGGCGGCAGCACCTTGATCGCGACCTGCCGTTTCAGGCGCTCGTCTTTCGCCTGAAAAACGACGCCCATCCCGCCGCGCCCGATCTCACCTTCGAGCGTGTAGGAGGTCCCCAAGGCTTCGCCTAGCCGGCCGGCGAGGGATCGGTCGGGCCCGGTCATTTCATATCGAAGCGCATGTCGGCCCTAGATTAGCCGCCTTGGGAAAGGCATGCAACCAGTCGAAAGCCAGCGACTTAGCCGTCGCGTGCCAACCTGACGGAACAGACGCTGCCATCGCAGCGGTTTTGTCAGTGCATGCCCAATTGGCGGCCCCCATACGGAACGATCCCTCACGACATCGTGTTTGATGGGTGGCATGGCCGATGCGTTGCGACACTCGCGTTGGCCACCATTTTCCGCTTGGAGCGATGAGAACATGACTGAACGTTTGACGCTGCCCGTACTGGCGTTACGGGAGGTCGTCCTGTTTCCGGGTGTCACCACCGTCATCGGTGCTGGTCGTCCGGGCACGCTACGCGCCATCGAAACCGCCTCGAAATCCGAGGGGCGGCTGATCTTTGCAGTCTCACAACGCGACAACGTCGACCAGGTCACCCCGGCTGTGCTGTACACCATGGGGACCATTGCGCGCGTCGGACAGGTGCAGCGGGGCCTGAACGGCGTGCAGATCCTGCTGCACGGCGAGCGCCGCGCCACAGCCGTGCACTACACTGAGAGCGACGGCCATCTGCAGGCCGTCGTGCGTGACGCTCCCGATCTGCCCCCGCTCAACGAGCACGATGCGGCATTCGTGGCGCTGTACCGCGAGGTGCGCGAGCGTGCGGCGGAGCTCGGTCAGAAGACGGGGCTGCCGGATGAGGTGGTGAAGCAGGTGCTGGAAGGCGTCACCGACGCCGGCCGGCTCGCCGATCTCGTCGCGGGACACGTCGAGATGAAGCCGGCGGAGCGGCAGGGGCTGCTCGAAACGCTGGCCGTCGAGGAGCGGCTGCGCCGCGTCCTGGTCGCCACACAGCGCCAGATCGGCGTGCTGGACGCTCAGGAAGACATCAAGTCACAGGTACAGGAAGAGCTGGGCGAGCGGCAGCGCGAGATGTTCCTGCGCGAGCAGATGCGCGCGATCCGCAAGGAGCTGGGCGAGGAAGGCGAGGCGAACGAGGGCGACGATCTCAAGAAGCGACTCGAAGCGCTCGACCTGCCGGAGGCCGCCCGCAAGGAAGTCGATCGCGAGCTGGCGCGCCTCGAGCGCACCAGCCGCGACTCGATGGAAGCCCAGGTCATCCGGACGTACCTCGAAACGGTCGCCGAGCTGCCGTGGAGCAAGCGCGCCGAGGAGTCGCTCGACCTGAAGCGCGCCGCCGCGATCCTCGAGGAGGACCATTACGGTCTCCCCGACGTGAAGGACCAGGTGCTCGAGTTTCTCGCCGTGCGCCAGCTGCGTCAGCGACAGCAGCCGGGCTCGGAGAGCAAGGAGACCAAGCCAGTCGACCCGGAGTCGAAGGGGTCGGTGTTGTTGTTCGTCGGCCCGCCCGGCGTCGGCAAGACGTCGATCGCCAAGTCGATCGCCCGCGCCATGGGGCGGCCGTACGTGCGCATCTCGCTCGGCGGCGCGCGCGATGAGGCCGATATCCGCGGCCATCGTCGTACTTACGTCGGCGCGATGCCGGGCCGCATCATCCAGGGGATGAAGCAGGCAGGGGCGAAGAACCCCGTGTTCCTGCTCGACGAGGTCGACAAGCTGGGCGTCTCGTTCCAGGGCGACCCCGCGGCAGCGCTGCTCGAGGTGCTCGATCCGGCGCAGAACGACTCCTTCACGGATCATTACCTCGGAGTCCCGTTCGATCTGTCGGAGGTGCTGTTCATCGCGACGGCCAACTTCCTGCAGAGCATCCCGACGCCGCTGCTCGACCGGCTGGAGACCGTCAACTTCGCGGGCTACACCGAGCGCGAGAAGCTCGAGATCGCCAAGCGCTATCTCGTGCCGCGGCAGCTCGTCGAGAACGGTCTCAGCCCTGAGCAGCTCGAGATCAAGGATGGCGGTCTCGAGGAAATCATTTCGAGCTACACCCGGGAAGCCGGCGTGCGGCAGCTGGAGCGTGAGATCGGCAAGCTGGGTCGCAAGGTGGCACGTCGTGTCGCCGCCGGCGAATCGCAGACCGTCGTCGTCGACCGGCCGGAGATCGACGATCTGCTCGGCCGGCCCAAGGTCCACCCCGAGCACAAGGCGCGGGAAGATCAGGTGGGCGTGGCAACGGGGATGTACTACACGCCTGTCGGCGGCGACATCATGTTCGTCGAGGTGAGCCTCATGAAGGGCAAGGGCGAGCTCATGCTCACCGGCCAGCTGGGCGACGTGATGAAGGAATCCGCCCGGGCAGCTCTGACATACGCCAAGTCGCACGCTGACCGCCTCGGCATTCCCAGCGAGATGCTCGCCCAGACGGACATCCACGTGCACGTCCCGGCCGGCGCCATCCCCAAGGACGGACCGTCGGCGGGTGTGACGATGGCAACCGCGCTGGTATCGGCGCTCTCCGGCCGCCCGGCGCGCCACGACCTCGCCATGACCGGCGAGATCACGCTGCGGGGCCGCGTGCTCCCCATTGGCGGCGTCAAGGAAAAGGTGCTCGGCGCCGTTCGGGCGGGCATCGGTACCATCGTGCTGCCGCACGAGAACGAGGGCGACCTCGACGACCTGCCGGAGGATGTGCGTAAGTCGCTCGACGTGCAGCTCGTCGAGGATCTCGGGGAAGTGCTCTCGCTCGCGCTGCGCGGTGCGAAGTTCGAGGCCGGCCATCTCGTCTTTGATGGCCCCGTCCCGGTCGAGCCGAAGATGGTCTCGAGGACGTGACGCGCGACTAGCGACATCGCCCCCGGCCGCCGATTATTGGCCGGGACGATGCGCACCAACCAGATGGTACGGGCCGCGAGTGGAGTGTGGCTGATCGCACTCAGCGCGGCCCGTTTGTCTGCGCAGGCGCCGCTCGCCGTGAGCGGGCTGCGCGTGGAGTATCTGTCCAACCCGATGGGGATCGACGTCGCTCGTCCCCGTCTCAGTTGGCGCATCACGAGCGACACTCGCAACACTCAGCAGATCGCCTATCAATTGCAGGTGGGGCTCTCGGCGCCGAGCGTCGGACGGGGAAGCGGCGTGCTCTGGGACTCGGGGCGGACGGCGTCCGATGCCTCGGTGTTCGTAGACTACGCCGGGCCGGCGCTCGCTTCCCACACGCGGTACTACTGGCGCGTTCGCGTGTGGGACTCGAAGGCCCGAATCTCCTCGTGGAGTTCCATCGCCTTCTGGGAAACCGGACTCACCCAGCCGGGCGACTGGACCGCGCAATGGGTCGGCCCTACAGCGACCCCCGCCGACAGCCTTCCTGCACCATCGCCCCTGCTGCGTCACGCGTTTCAGGTGAAGGGCCCCGTGCGCTCGGCGCGCGCCTATGTCACGAGCCTGGGGCTGTATGAGCTGCACCTCAACGGCACGCGCGTCGGCGATCAGCTGTTCACACCCGGTTGGACGTCATACAATCGCCGGTTGCAGTACCAGACCTACGACGTAACCGCGCTGCTGCGCCCCGGCGCCAATGCGATCGGGGCGATGCTGGGGGACGGGTGGTACCGCGGATACCTGGGGTTCTTCGGGCAGCGCAACATCTACGGGCGGCAGCTCGCCCTGCGCCTGCAGCTCGATATCGACTATCAGGACGGCACGACCGAGCGGGTCGCCAGCGACGGCTCCTGGAAGACGACACCGGGGCCGGTGCTCGCATCGGACATCTACGGCGGTGAGTCCTACGATGCCCGACGTGAGCGCGCCGGTTGGACTGCGCCAGGTTTCGAAGACCGCGATTGGGCGCCGGTGTCGGTCCTCGAGCCGCCCAGGACGACGCTCGTTGCCTCGATGTCACCACCGGTGCGGCGCGTCCGGACGTTGCGTCCGATAGAGATGCGGCGGCTCCCCTCCGGTGAAGCGCTGTTCGATCTCGGCCAGAACTTCACCGGGTGGGTACGGCTCGCGGTGCGCGGCTCGGCCGGTACGACCATCACCCTGCGCTACGCGGAAGTGCTCGATCGCTCGGGCGACCTCTACACGGCCAACCTGCGACGAGCCGGCCAGACCGACCACTACACCCTGAAGGGCGAAGGCGAGGAGCGCTACGAGCCGCATTTCACCTTTCACGGGTTCCGTTACGTCGCCGTCCGCGGCCTGCCCGGTCCGGCGGACACGAGCACGATCACCGGGATCGCCGTGTCCACAGACCTCGACCAGACAGGAGTGTTCGAGACGTCGGACTCGCTGCTCAACCGGCTGCAGCACAACATCGTTTGGGGCGAGCGCAGCAATTTCCTCGACGTGCCGACCGATTGCCCGCAGCGCGATGAGCGGCTGGGATGGACCGGCGATGCCCAGGTCTTCTCGCGGACCGCTGCGTTCAACATGGACGTCGCGGGGTTTTTCTCGAAGTGGCTCGCCGATCTCGCTGCCGATCAGGATTCGAGCGGCATCGTCCCGTGGGTGATTCCCAATCCGTTCATGGACTCCGTGCACTTCGGCGGCACGGCGGGATGGTCCGATGCCGCGGTGATCATTCCGTGGACGATGTATCAGGTCTACGGGGACCGCGGGCTGCTGCAGCGCCAGTACCCGAGCATGCGTGCGTGGGTCGACTACATGCACCGGCGAGCCGGTCCGGACCTGATCTGGCGACCGGGGTGGCAGTTTGGCGACTGGCTCGCCCTGCACAGTGATGATCCTTCCTATCCCGGCGCGACGACCAGCACCGATCTGATCGCGACGTCATATCTGGCTCACTCCACCGACCTCGTGGCTCGCGCCGCCGTGGTCCTCGGGAAGGCCGACGAAGCGGCCCGCTACCAGTCGCGCTTCCGCGTGATTCGCGACGCCTTCGATCGTGAGTTCGTTTCGGGAGCGGGTCGCGTCGGAGAGAATACACAGACCGCCTATGCCCTGGCGATTGCGTTTGGCCTGCTCCCGGACTCGATGGTCTCAGCCGCCGGCAACCGTCTGGCGGAGGACGTGCGCGCGCGGGGGGTGCATCTCACGACAGGATTTCTCGGCACTCCGGTCCTGCTCCACACCCTCAGCGGGACGGATCATCTCCCGCTCGCGTTCGCGCTGCTGACGCAGCGGTCCTATCCGTCATGGTTGTATCCGATCACCCGCGGCGCCACGACGATGTGGGAGCGGTGGGACGGCATCCGCCCCGATAGCTCGTTCGAGGACCCGGGGATGAATTCGTTCAACCACTACGCCTTCGGCGCGGTGGGCGACTGGATGTACCGCAACATCGGTGGCATCGATCTCGACTCCACAGCCGCGGGCTACCAGCGCTCGCGCATCGCGCCGCGCGTAGGTGCCGGGCTGACGAGTGCCAGAGCATCGCTCGAAACGCCCTATGGCACGCTCGCGTCGGCCTGGAGCGTCAAAGGAGGGCAGTTTGTCCTCGACGTGACGATCCCCGTGAACACGAGCGCCACCGTGACGCTGTGGGGCACGCGGATCGACCGCGTTCAGGAGAGTGGCCGCCCGC
>DATLVL010000079.1:0-11083 GCA_035577525.1 Gemmatimonadales bacterium
GGGCGCTGTCAGCGTATGCAGCTGCTCGCAGACAGCGCCCGCGCCGCCTACGGGAGGTTGGTGCACGATACGCCGGGCTTCATCGACTACTTCCGAGCCGCAACGCCGCAGCCCGAGATCGAAAAGCTGCGCATCGGCTCGCGGCCCGCGCGCCGCACCACCACCGCGGGTCTCGAGGGGCTGCGCGCCATTCCCTGGGTGCTCGCCTGGACGCAGACTCGCCTCATGCTCCCCGCGTGGCTCGGCGTCGGTGCGGCTTTGGCCTCACCGAATAATGAAGAGTCGAGTGCCAGTCTCGATGAACTGCGGAAGATGTACGACGCGTGGCCGTTCTTCTCGTCGACACTCGATCTCGTGGAGATGGTGCTCGCCAAGGCGTCACCGGAAATCGCGGCGCGTTACGACCTGCGGCTCGTCCCGGAGAACCTGCGGCCCATCGGGGAGCAGCTGCGCGCCGAGCTGCGCGCGACGATCGCCACGCTGCTCAGCGTGACGCGCCACCGCGAGCTGCTCGAGCACAACCCGGTGCTGCGCCGCTCGGTCGACGTGCGCAATCCCTACGTCGATCCAATCAACCTCGTGCAGGTGGAGATTGTGAGCCGACTGCGGAGCGGTGGTGGGGACATGGAGCTGCTGCGGGATGCGCTACTGGTGACGGTGAACGGGATCGCGGCGGGGATGAGGAATACCGGCTAACCGCAAGTCGCCCGTAGTCGGCGACACCCTAAAGGGTGGGCCACCAGAATCACTGTGCTTGGCACAGTGTCTTTCCGGGCTCACGCTTCAGCGTGTCGCCCCTCAATTGACTACCACCACCACACCTTTCATCCCCGAATGGAGAGTGCAGGTGTAGGCAAACTTCCCCACTGCCGTGAACTGCTTGTTGTAGGTGCCACTGGTCTGCGTCGCCGATACCTGCCCCGGGCCGAAGCTCACGTTGTGACTCGCCGATCCCGCCCACGTCCAGTACACGGTGTCGTTGACCTGGAGCACGACGCTGTCGGGCTGGAAGAAGTTGTCCTTTACGGCGACCGAGTCTCGGACGGGAGGGGCGGCGCCGTTGGCGCTGAACGTGACCGACGGCAGTCCCGCCACGGAGGCCGTCACGACGTAGACCGTGCCGTTGCCGAGGGTGAGGTCGGTCTCGGCGACGCCCTTGGAATCGGTCGTATCGACGCCAGGGCTCAAGCTGCCGCCCGTGCCCGTGACGATCGCCCAGTCGACGCGGACGCCCGGCACCGGGGTGCTGTTCGCGTCGACCACGGTGACGCTGAACGCCG
This sequence comes from Gemmatimonadales bacterium, assembly GCA_035577525.1. Taxonomy (GTDB): domain Bacteria; phylum Gemmatimonadota; class Gemmatimonadetes; order Gemmatimonadales; family GWC2-71-9; genus DASTHG01. The sequence continues at coordinate 1,281 of DATLVL010000079.1, forward strand.
TGGGGAGGGCGTTGTTGTGATACCACGACTGCGCGTCGCCCCCCGTCTTCGCCACCAGGGCCGGCGGCCCCGGCGGTTGCGTGGTGTCCGAGTTGCAGGCCAGCGACAGGATCAAGCCGCATATCGCTAAGCGAGATGCAATTCTCAAGGACGGCCTCCCACGACCTCGAATGTTCCCACGAGCTCGGCTGTGGAGGACGACCCCGCGTACACATGGAATGTCCCCGGCTCCACCACGTATCGCATAGCCTGGTTCCAGAACCCGAGCTGTTGCACCGGGACGCGGAACTCGACCGTTTTCGTCGCTCCGGCAGCGAGCTCGACCCGCTGGAATCCCTTCAATTGGCGAACCGGACGGGTCACGCTGCCCACGTCATCGCGCACGTAGAGCTGCGCCACGTCGATTCCGGCTCGCGATCCCGTGTTGGCCACCGTCACCGAGACCACGAGCGTATCCGTGGGCCGGAGCTGTGCTTTGGCCACCTTCAAGTCGCGATAGGCGAATGTCGTGTAGCTCAAGCCAAACCCGAACGGGTAGAGCGGCGTGTTCGGGATGTCGAGGTACTTGGAGGTGAAGTGCTGTCCCTCGACCGCCGGACGTCCCGTATTCTTCTGTGCGTAGTAGATCGGGATCTGGCCCACGCTGCGCGGGAACGTCACCGGCAGCCGGCCGCTCGGGTTGACGTCCCCGAACAGCACATCGGCGATGGCGTGACCGGTCTCGTCGCCCAGGAACCAGGTCTCGACGATGGCGGGGACGTGCTCCGCCGACCACGACAGGATGAGCGGTCTGCCGCTCATGAGGACGAGTACCACGGGTTTCCCGGTGGCGACGATCGCGCGCTCCAGCTGCTCCTGCGCCCCCGGGAGGACTAGCGCCGAGCGGCTCGAGGCTTCGCCGCTCATCGTGTCGGCTTCGCCAACGACCAGGATTGTGAGGTCGGCTTGCTGTGCCGTAGCGACCGCGCGGGCGATGCCGGCGGTGTCGCCGTCGCTGACACCCGTGCCCGGTGCCGTGAGTACGGTGACGCCCGAGCCCGCCCGCTCCTTGATCCCCGCCAACACCGACACGACGTCCGAAGGCCTGCTCTTCCCCGACCAGGGGCCGAGCGGGTTGACGGTGTCGGCGGCGAGCGGCCCGATCACCGCGATCGTCTTCACCGTCGATGCGATGGGGAGCAACCCGCCGTCATTCTTGAGCAGGACGATCGACTCTTGTGCCGCGCGGCGAGCCAGCGCCTTGTCGGGCTCGACGGCGGGCATCGTGCGATAGGGATCATCGAACAGGCGCAGCCGGAACTTCTCGCGCAGGATGCGGCGCACCGCCTCGTCGACCTGCGCCATCGGGATCTTGCCGGAGCGCACCAGGGCGGGGAGGCTGTCGACGTAGATCCCGGCCACCATATCCATGTCGACGCCGGCGGCGAGCGCCAGCCGCCCGGCCTCGGACGGCGAGGCGGCGATCCCATGCGGCACGAGCTCGGCGACCGATGTCCAGTCGCTCACCACGAAGCCGCGGAAGCGCCATTCGCCGCGCAGCAGGGTGTTGGTGAGCCACGGGTTCGCCGAGCTGGGGACGCCGCCGATTTCGTTGAACGCCGACATGACCGAGCCGACGCCGGCATCGATCGCGGCCTTGTAGGGCGGCAGGTAGACCTCGCGCAGCGTGCGCTCCGACATGTCGACCGTGTTGTACTCGCGCCCCGCTTCGGCGCCGCCGTAGGCCGCGAAATGTTTCACCGTCGCCAGGACGTATTGCTGGAAGCCGCGCACCCGCGCCGCCGCGAGCACCGACCCGAGGTAGGGGTCCTCACCGGCTCCTTCGGCGATCCGCCCCCAGCGCGGGTCGCGCGCGATGTCGACCATCGGGGCGAACGTCCAGTTGAGCCCCGCGGCTCGCGCTTCGCGCCCCGCGAACTTCGCCGTCGCCTCCGCCAGATCCGGATCCCAGGCACTCGCCTCGCCCAGCGGAATCGGGAACGTCGTGCGATAGCCGTGGATCACATCCTGGCCGAAGAGCAGCGGGATGTGGAGCCGCGACTGCTCCACCGCGATCTTCTGCATGTCGTGCGTCGCGTCGGCGCCGTCGAGGTTCAGGAATCCGCCCACGAGTCCGCGACGCACCAGGTCTGCCTGGGACGGGCTCGCACCGGGGTTGTAGGTCGGGAGATTCAGCTGGCCCAGTTTCTCTTCGAGCGTCATCTGCGCGATGAGGGCGGTGATGCGTTGCTCGGCAGGGGCCTGGGCAATGAGCGGCGTGGAACGGCAGCAAACTCCGACGACCCCAAGGATCAGGAGTGGTGTGCGCACGGTCTTTGTCTCCGGTAGGAACTACTGCTTCGATCTGCTGGACGCCTGTTTCGTTTTGATCACGATGACCCCATTGCCGCCACGCACGCCGTACAGCGCCGTTTCGGCAGGGTCCTTGAGGACTTGGATGGACTCGATGTCCTTCGCGAACAGGCCGCTGATCCGGCCGTTCGGTCCTGCGGTGATCGGGATTCCGTCGAGGACATACAGCGGCTCACCGCTGCCGAAGAACGACGAAGGACCGTGGATGCGGATTGCGACGAAGCCGTCCGAGGTACGCGTGACCTCGAGGCCTGGGACTTTCCCCATGAGCGCCATTTCGATCGGCTCATTGGCCCCGACCCGCGAATCCACCGACGTCACGGTCGTCGGATTGCGGTTCGCCGGATGCGAAGTGTCGGGCCGGGCGGCGAGCTTGGTGGTGTCGGAGAGCTGGTCCTGACGGCCGGCAGTGTTGGGGTGCGCGCATCCCACCGCATACACCGCGACTACAGTGAGGGGTAAGACACGCCAACCCGTAACCATATGCAACAATATACCCGCAATGGACAACCTCGCTATCCCGGGGTTATTGAAGTAAGTCGATGACCTGCCTTGCCTTGTTGATCGCCGCCCAGGTCGCCCGGGCGGACACCGTGCCACCCTACCTCGCGTTCCCTGAGCCGCAACTGGACGATCCGGCGGCCTATCAGGGATACGAGACGCGTGTCTACCGCGACGCGCGCAAGAATGCGCTGCAGATCTACCTGAACCGCAAGAGCGGGCGCGTGGTCCACCTCTGGGCCGACGCCGCCGACGAGAGCGTCGGCTTCAGCGCCCGCGATTCGGCCGGGCGCCCCGCCCAGCTGTGGTGGGGCGCCGCCGGAGCGGTCGCCACGGCGACGCGCGGCACGCGCTCGGTGAGCTACATCCTCGAGAGTCCCTCTCCCGTCACGATCGGCCTCTTCCTGCTCGGCTCGATGCGTGTGGAGCGGGACCTGCAGTACGCCGCGCGCGACACGTTGCCGTTCGATGCCACACCCTTCCCCCGTCCTGACCTCGACACGCTGATCGCGAACATTTCCCGGTTGCCCGCTGCCGAGCGCACGCGCCAGCTCGCGCTGCTCGGCGCCAAGACGGTCGACGCGCTGCGCGCCCGCCTGCAGCCGCAGGTCGTCACCGCGAAGACGCCGCGCTTGTCGATCCAGATCTCGCAACCGAGCTTCGACGGCAAGAATCACCTGTCTCTGACGATCGAGGGCGTGCCGGGTGAGACGGCGACGCAGACGGGATCGAGCGTCACGATCCGCCGCACATCAGGGAGCGGCCCGGTCCGGATGCGCGTGCGCGTCACTACCGACGCCGCCGCGCTCGCGCCGCTCGGCCGCGAGGCGATCTTCAACGATCAGTTCTGGCGGTTCTACAACGCCGTGAAGGCCGACACGACGCACCCGGAGCGCTTCCGGCGGCTGGAACGCGAAGTGCGCGGGATGGAAGTGCTGTGCTACCGCGAGAAGATGATGGCGGGGCTCCCTAACTTCGCCACGTACTTCGGGCGCGACATGTTGATGACCGTGCTGCTGATGCGCCCGGTGTGGGACGCGTCGATGCCGGAGCACGCGATCGCGAGCGCGCTGCGCAAGCTGTCGCCCGAGGGCGCGGTGAGCCACGAAGAAGCGCTCGCCGGCCAGGCAATTCGCGAGCACGCGGCTGAGTACAACCGGCTCATCGCGGCGGGCAAGGTCCCCGAGGCGCGTGCCGTGCTGCGCGACCTCCAGGCGGTGCGCGAGAACTACATCATGGTGGACGCCAACTACCAGCTGCCGGTGGTGGAGGCAGGGTACCTGAGCGACGCGCGCGTCCCGGCGGATCGGCGGCGGCGCTTCCTGCTGGAGCAGGGTCGCCTCGGGAAACTGATCGCCAACCTCGCCTATGTCGCCCGCCAGACCGCCGCCTACGCAAAGGATCCCGCCCCCACGAACCTCGTCTCCTTTCCCAAGAGCGACGAAGGGCGCTGGATCTCGGCGAGCTGGCGCGACAGCCGCGACGGCTACGGCGGCGGGCGTTTCGCGTATGACGTGAACGCGATCTGGGTCCCCAACGCGCTGGCGGGGATCGGGACGATCCTCGACGCCATCAAGCAGCTGGGCATCACGCAGCAGACGCTCGACTCGCTCGCGCCGGCGATTCGCGATTCGGCGCTGGCCGCTTTCGTGGCCGATCGCGGCGCGCTCGAGCACGCGGTGATCACCTGGAACGGTGCGGTGCGGCATTTCCAGGTGGTGATCGCGCCGGACCAAGTCAACGCGCGGGTGGAAGCGAAACTCAAGTCGCTGCCGGCGGACGAGCAGGGCTACTGGGACGGCATCCTCGCCACTGCCTTGCCGTCCGAGCAGACCGATTCGCTGCGATTCCTCGCCGTGTCGCTCGACGGCGACGGCCATCCGGTCCCGATCGTGAACACCGATCCCGCGATGCGGCTGCTCGTGGTGCGGCTCAACATCCAGGAGACGCGCTCGCAGGTCGAGGCGCTGCTGCGGCCGTATCCGGTCGGGTTGTTCGTCGATGGGCTCGGGCCGGTCACCGCCAACGACGCCTTTGCATCGAAGGACGTGTGGGACGCGTTCCGGCAGGACGCGTATCATTCGCCGACGGTCGTGTGGGGCCGGGACGTGAACGAGCTCCTGGCAGGACTCGCGGGGCAGCTCGCGACCGCAGGCGCCGGAGCCGACACGGCGTGGATCGCCGGGGCGCTGCGCAAGATCAACGACGGGGTGGAACGCTCGGGCTTGCGCCACGCCGAGCTGTGGAGCTATCGCATCGAGAATGGGAAACTGGTCCCCACGCGGTACGGGACCAGCTCGGATGTCCAGTTGTGGAGTCTGACCGACCTGGCTGTGCAATTCCTCCTCAACCAACCAAGGCCATGACCTCACTCCACCTGTTCGACCTGCTGGTGATCGGTGGCTACTTCCTCATCCTCCTGGGGATCGGCTACTGGGCAGCGAAGCGCGAGAAGAATGTCAGCGCCGATTACTTCCTGGCGAGCCGCGACGTGGGCTGGTTCGCGGTCGGGGCGAGTCTCTTCGCCTCCAACATCGGCAGCGAGCACCTCGTCGGGCTCGCGGGAACGGGTGCCGCGAGCGGTATGGCGGTGGGCCACTTCGAGTGGCTGGCGTGCCTCATCCTGCTCCTGCTGGGGTGGCTGTTCGCGCCGTTCTATCTGCGCAGCGGCGTGTACACGATGCCGGAGTTTCTGGAGCGCCGCTTCAACCCCGCCTCGCGCACGTACTTCACCTGGGTGTCGATCGTCGGCTACGTCCTCACCAAGATCAGCGTCACGTTGTACGCCGGCGGCGTGGTGATGCGGGCGGTGACGGGATGGAACGTCTATACCAGCGCCATCGTGCTGATCGCGATCACCGGGTTGTACACGGTGCTGGGCGGCCTGCGCGCCGTGATCTACACCGAGGTGATGCAGGCGGTGGTGTTGATCATCGGCTCGGCGACGCTCGCGATTCTCGGGTTGAACGCGGTCGGTGGCTGGTCCGGGCTCGTGGCGAAGGTCCCGCCGGACTTCTTCTCCATGTGGAAGCCGATGAACCACCCCGATTTCCCGTGGACGGGGATCGTGTTCGGCGCGCCGATCCTCGGGATCTGGTACTGGTGTACCGACCAGCACATCGTGCAACGAGTACTCGCGGCGAAAGGGATAACCGAGGCACGACGAGGGACGATTTTCGCCGGCTTCCTGAAGATTCTGCCGGTGTTCATCTTCGTGCTCCCCGGGATCATCGCCGCGGCGCTGTTTGCCGACGTGCATAGCGCGGCCGATACGGCCTATCCGACGCTCGTCACGCGGCTGCTCCCCGCCGGGTTCAAGGGGCTGGTGCTCGCCGGAATGCTGGCGGCGCTGATGAGCTCGCTGGCGTCGGCGTTCAACTCGTGCTCGACGCTGTTGACGTGGGATGTGTATCGCAAATGGCGGCCCAACGCGACTGAGGCGCGTCTCGTGACCGTTGGGCGTGTGTCGACGGTGATCCTCGTGGTGCTGGGGCTCCTGTGGATCCCGTTCATGAAGTACATCTCGCCGCAGATCTACATCTATCTGCAGAGTGTCCAGGCCTACATCGCCCCGCCGGTGGCGGCCTGCTTCCTCCTGGGAATCATCTATCCCCGCTTGAACGGCAGCGGGGCGATCACGTCGCTGGGCGTCGGTTTCGTGCTCGGTGCGTTGCGGCTGATCCTCGAGCTCGACAAAGCGCATCTCGCGCCGGGATCGCTGACCTTGTGGTACGCGTCGATCAACTTCCTGCACTTCGCGGCGCTGTTGTTCGTGCTGTGCACGCTGATTCTGATCGGCGTGAGTCTCGCGACGCCGCCGCCCGCGGCGGAGCGTGTGGCGGATCTCACGATCCAAACGGCGAAACAACCTGCGCCGGCCGACCAGGCCTCGCCTGCCGAGCGCCGCATCACGGTCGTGCTGTCGGTGCTGCTGGTGGCGACGATCGGGGTACTGTGGTTCATCTTTAGGTAAGCGGTAAAGCGTATTCGGTCGTCGGTAATCGGTAGAGAGGTTCACCGATTACCGATGACCGATAACGCTTCACCGTGTAGTCCTTCCGCTGACGAAGTAGTTCCGCGTTTTTCCCTGATTCTACGGCCTTTCCTCTGATTTTTCCGTCGATCGGCGAACGGTAATCTGTGCGCAGCCGTCAGCGACCCGTTCCCTCATTCGATGGAGCATGGTATGAAACCGACGATCTACGCACCCTACCTGAGCTTGGTGGCTCTGGCGGCCTGCAACAGCATCAGCTCGCCGATCAACCCAGCGCCCCCACCCGCTTACACCGTCTACGAGACACTGGGGGACAGTGTCTCGATCGCGGCCAAGCTGGTCGAGTTTCGGGCTGCCCTCGGCGGCAACCTGAACGCGCCCAACAGTCCGCCCGCCGACAGCGGCCGGCGTGAGATCAACTGGGACGGCGTGCCGGCGGCGCTGACCAACATCGACACCTTCCCGGCGAATTTCTTCAACGTCAACTCGAAGCGGGGCGCGGTGTTCACGACCCCCGGCACCGGGTTCCGGATCGACAGCACCAACTTCGCGGCCGTCAACTCGGGCCTCGCGGCGCAGTTCAGGTTCTTCTCGCCCAAGAAGACGTTCATGTCGGTGGGCTCGAACCAGCTCGACGTCGACTTCAAAGTAGTCGGCACCGATACGAACGGCCTGGTGAAGGGATTCGGCGCAGTGTTCGCCGACGTGGATAAGCTGGGCTCCACCACGATCGAATTCTTCGATGCCTCGGGCGTCCGTATCGCCCTGCTCAAGGCCCCCAATCACGACAGCGCGCAGCTGTTGTCGTTCACCGGTGCAGTGTTCGACGAGCCGATCATCGCCCGGGTGCGGATCACCAGCGGAGAGGCCGCGTTGACCGCGACCAGCGTCGATGTGTCGGCAGGTGGCACGCAGGACCTCGTCGTGATGGACGATTTCATCTACGGCGAGCCGCATCACTAATCGGGGCTTCGGCCCCTCACGTGGAGGTTGATATGCGCAGCATCACATGGATGGTCGCAGCGGCCCTTTCCCTCGCGGCGTGCGGGGGGTCCACCGGGCCCGATGGCGGTGGCGTCACGGGTGGCGGGCCGGCAGGTCACGTCATCGTGGGGAACATCTTCTTCCGCAGCGCTCACAACGGCAGCCAGAACCCCGCCGTGGACACGATCGCCGCCGGGAGCAGCGTGACGTGGAGCTGGAACGCCGCCGGGTCGCACAGCATCCAGTCGACCGGCACGAACATCTTTCTCAACAGTGTGGTCATGAGTGCGTCCAACTCGGGCTACGTGGTGACGTTCCAGAACCCCGGCACGTACACCTACGACTGCGGCGTTCACGGATCGTTGATGACCGGCCGCATCGTGGTGCAGTAAGCGGTACACGCAGCACGGATTCAGGGGCTCCGGACGTCCGGAGCCCCGCCGCCTTTCGTGTCGAGCGCGTTCCCCTCATCTTCCGGACCAGGAGACCATCGATGTCGCGAGCCCTGCCGGAGCCGACCCAGCTCAACACGCCGGATCTCCTGGAAGCGTTTTTCGAGCGCTCCCAGGACGGCTTCTTCTTCATGATGCTCGATCAGCCGGTCGAGTGGGGGCCAGATGTCGATAAGGACGCCGTGCTGGACTACGTCTTCACGCACCAGCGCATGACCAAGGTCAATCCGGCGATGGCGCAGCAGTTCCGGGCCACCCCGGCGGCGCTGATCGGCATGACGCCGGCCGAGTTCTTCCGGCACGACCTCACAGGGGGCCGCAGCGGCTGGCGCAAGCTGTTCGACGCCGGTCACACGCACAGCGTCACCAACGAGCGGCGGCTCGACGGATCGACGATGTGGGTGGAAGGCGACTACATGTGCTTCTACGACGCCGCCGGCCGGATCACGGGGCACTTCGGGATTCAGCGCGACGTCACCGACCGCACGCTCGCCGCGCAGGAGCTGGAGCAGTCGCGCACCGAGCTGCGGGCCCTCGCGGCGCGGCTGCTGGCGATCCGCGAGGAGGAGCGCACCCGCATCGCGCGGGAGATCCACGACGAATTGGGCCAGGCGCTCACCGCCCTGAAGCTCGATCTGGCGTGGCTCGAGAAACGGGGGGGCACGGTCCGCAACTCCGGCGCGTTCCGCGTCGACGAGTCGTCGATCACTTCGCGCATCGACGAAACGATGGAGATCGTGCGCCGCATCGCGAGCGAGCTGCGGCCCAGCGTGCTCGACCAGCTCGGCCTCGAGGCCGCGGTCGAATACCTGGTGCAGGACACCGCAAAGCGGACCGGCATCGCGGTCACGCTCGAAGCCGACGACTTTCCGCGGCTCCCCGACGAGCTGGCGAGCCACGCCTTCCGGATCATTCAGGAAGCGCTGACCAACGTCACGCGGCACTCCAAGGCGACGCGCGTCGAGGTGTCGGTGCGCCGCACGGGGAAGTCGATCATCCTGGGGGTGCGCGACAACGGGGTCGGGTTCGCGCCCGGCTCGCTGAGCGGCGTGCGGTCGCTCGGCCTCGTGGGGATGCGGGAGCGGGCGCTGGCCTGTGGCGGGACGGTGATGGTACAGGGCAAGCCGGGGGAGGGGACGTTGATCGTGGTCACGATTCCGGTCGCCGGGGCATGAGCCGGGCGCCCGCAAGAATTCGCATCTTCATCGCCGACGATCACCCGATCGTGCGGCAGGGGCTGCGCCGCATCGTGGAGGAGGATCCGGGGATGGCGATCGCCGGCGAGGCGGGGGACGGCGCGGCGGTCCTCACCGCCTTGCAGTCGACGGCCGCCGACCTGGTGCTGCTCGACGTTTCAATGCCGGGCAGCCCGTTTCTCGAGACGTTGAAGGAGCTTCGCACGCGCCACCCCACGGTGCGGGTGCTGGCGTTGAGCGTCCACCCCGAGGATCAGTGGGCGGTGCGGGCGCTGCGGGCCGGGGCGTCGGGCTACCTCACCAAGGACCATTCGCCGGATCAGC
>DATLVL010000080.1:0-2052 GCA_035577525.1 Gemmatimonadales bacterium
CGTACGTCCACCAGCTCACCCGCGATCGCGGCGGCGGCCGCCATGGCGGGACTCATCAGGTGCGTTCGCCCGCCACGCCCCTGTCGTCCCTCGAAGTTGCGGTTCGACGTCGCGGCGCAGCGCTCACCCGGCTGTAGCACGTCGGAGTTCATGCCCAGGCACATCGAGCAGCCGGCGTTGCGCCACTCGAACCCGCCGGCGGTGAATACGCGATCGAGCCCTTCCGCCTCCGCCTGTGCCTTCACCGCCTGCGAGCCGGGTACGACCATGGCGCGCACGCGCGACGAGACGCGGCGACCCGCGACCACCCGCGCCGCGGCCCGCAGGTCCTCCACTCGTGCGTTGGTACACGACCCGATGAACACGCGATCGATCGGGAGGCCGGCGAGCGGCGTCCCCGGTTCGAGGTCCATGTACGCCAGCGCCCGACGCGCCGCCTGCTGCTCGGCCTCCGTGGCGTGGCTCGCGGGGTCGGGGACCGTGCCCGTGATCGCCGTGACCATGCCGGGGTTCGTGCCCCACGTGACCTGCGGAGCCAGATCCGACACGTCGAGCGTGACACTGCTGTCGTAGGTCGCGCCGGGGTCACTGGCGAAGCCGCGCCAACGTTCGACTGCTCGCTGCCACGCGTCCCCCTGTGGCGCGCGCGGCCGGTTCGCCAGGTACGCGAACGTCATCTCGTCCGGCGCGATCATGCCGGCACGGGCGCCGGCCTCGATCGACATGTTGCAGATCGTCATCCGCCCTTCGAGCGACAGCCGGCGGATCGCATCACCAGTGTACTCGATCACGCAACCCGTCGCCCCGGCCGTACCGATCCGGCCGATCAACGCGAGGATCATGTCCTTGGGTGACACCCCGGTCCCCAGCGTCCCGGTGAAGCGCACCTCCATGGTCCGCGGCCGCGTCGCCACGAGACACTGGGTCGCGAGGACGTGCTCCACCTCGGTCGTCCCGATCCCGAACGCCAGCGCCCCGAACGCGCCGTGCGTGGACGTGTGCGAGTCGCCGCACACGATGATCATGCCCGGTTGCGTCAGCCCCAGCTCCGGGCCGATCACGTGCACGATGCCCTGGCGCGGTGAGGTCAAATCGAACAGCTCGATGCCGAACTCGCGGGAGTTCGTGGCCAGCGCCGCGACCTGCTGGGCCGCCACGGGATCGTCGAGCGGCCGGGTGCGGTCGTCGGTGGGCACGTTGTGGTCCATCGTGGCCACCGTGAGATCGGGGCGCCGCACGGTGCGCCGGTTCACGCGCAGCCCCGCGAACGCCTGCGGCGACGTCACCTCGTGGACGAGGTGGAGGTCGACATACAGGAGCTCCGGCCCTTCCGGGAGCCGGTGCACGACGTGCGCGTCCCAGATCTTGGCAACCAGCGTTTGCGGGTGCGGATCGTTCATGATCAGCGCGCGGCGACGCGCTCCTCACCGCGCGGCGTGGAGGCCCGGGCCGGCCGGGCCGCCGGTGCCGCTGCGGCCGCCTTGCCCTCTTCGGACCACGGCATCATCGCCCGCAGCCGGGCGCCGACCTGCTCGATCAGGTGTTCGTGATCGACCTGGCGCAGCCGCTGGAAGTTGGCGGCACCAGTCTTGTTCTCGTCGATCCACTCACGGGCGAACGCCCCGCTCTGAATGTCCGCGAGGATCTGCCGCATCGTCTCCCGCACCGCCGGCGTGACGATGCGTGGGCCGCGGGTGTAGTCGCCGTACTCGGCCGTGTCGCTGATGGAATAGCGCATGAACTTCATGCCGCCGCGGTACATGAGGTCGACAATCAGCTTCAGCTCGTGGAGACATTCGAAGTACGCCAGTTCGGGGGCATATCCGGCTTCGACCAGGGTTTCGAACCCCCCCTTGATCAGCGCCGTCACCCCGCCACACAGCACGACCTGCTCGCCGAACAGATCGCTTTCGGTCTCCTCGCGGAACGTGGTCGGGAGGACGCCGGCCCGTGTGCAGCCGATCCCTCGGGCGTACGCCAGGGCGTTGGGGAGCGCCGCGCCGCTTGCGTCGTTGGCTACGGCGACGAGCGCCGGCACACCGCGCCCCGCCT
>DATLVL010000081.1:0-6398 GCA_035577525.1 Gemmatimonadales bacterium
GCGGAACGCACCCGGCTCGAGGGGCTGCAACAGGAAGCGGCGGAGCGCCAGGCGGCGCAGGCCCAGCTCACGGAGCTCGAGCGGGCGGCGGCGGCGCGCGACAAACGCATCGCGGAGCTCGAGGGCGCGGCGGCGGCGAGCACGCGCGCCGAGCGCGAGGCGAAGAAGATCGCCGAGCGGCTGCTGGCGCTCGAGCGCAAGGTCGAGGAGCAGCGCGCGACGTGGGCGCGGGATCGTCAGGACGCCGAGACCAAACGCCAGCAGCTGCGCGAGCAGTATCGCGACGTGAAAGAGCAACGCGACCGCATCGCCAAGCTCGGACCGGACGGAGCCTGTCCCACCTGCCAGCGGCCGCTCGGGAAGGAATACGAGGCGGTGCTCGCGCTGCTCGATCGCCAGCTCGAGGAGATCACTCTCAACGGCAACTTCTTCAAGCAGCGCGGGCAGCAGCTCACCGAGCCGCCCGAGGCTGTCGTCCTGGCCGAGCGGGCGCGCGATGCCGCACGGAATGAGAGCCGCACAGCCACAGAGCACGCGGGCGAGCTGAAAGCGCAGGCGGAAGAGCGGACGCGCGCCATGGCGGAGCGGGATGCGGATGCGCCACGGCTTGCGGAGCTCAAGACGCGACTCGCGGCGAAGGCATCGCGCTACGACGCCGCCCGGCTCGACGCCGTGCGCGCCGAGCTCACCGCCCTCGAGCCGCTGGTTCAAGAGGCCGCTGCCCTGGATGCGCGCGCGCGTCTGGCGCAGACGCTGGTGAAGGAAGCGGAGCAGGCCGAGCAGCTGCTGTCGCGGCGCGAGCAGCAGGTGAAGCAGCTGGCCCAGGCGATCGCGGCCGACGGATTCTCGGAAGAGAAATTCCGCCAGGCCAAGGAGCGCTACGACCGGTCGGTGCTCGTGGTGCGCGAGGCGGAGCTGGCGGCGGTGGAGGCGGGGGGCGAGTTGACGCGGTCGGAAGAAGTCGTCGCCGAGGTGGACCGGCGCATCGCCGAGCGCTCGACCCGCGAGCAGCACATCGATGCGCTCAAGGAAAAGCGCCGGCTGCACGACGAGCTCGACCGCGCGTACTCCGAGCTGCGGGCGGAGCTGAATGCGGCGATGCGCCCCGAGATCGCCGAGCTGGCCTCGGGTTTCCTCGCCGATCTGACCGATGGGCGCTACGATACCGCGGACCTGAGCGAGGACTACACGCTGACAGTGGTCGACAGCGGGGTGCCGAAGCCGGTGATCTCGGGCGGGGAAGAAGACCTCACCAACCTGGTGCTGCGCTTCGCGATCTCGCAGATGATCGCGGAGCGGGCGGGCCAGCCGCTCTCGCTGCTCGTGCTGGATGAGGTCTTCGGCTCGCTCGACGAAGGCCGCCGCCAGCACGTCCTCGGCCTGCTGCGGCAGCTGGGGGATCGCTTCCCGCAAGTCATCGTCATCACCCACATCGACCAGATCCGGGAGGGTCTGGACCGCGTGATCCGGGTAGAGTACGATGGCGCCCGGGGTGTGAGCGGGGTACGAGACGAGACGGCGACCCTGGGCGCGGGAGGTGTCGATGCGGGCGTGGCTGCCTGAGCGGCGCGTAGAAGGTCCGCTCCTCGCCGAGGAGCGCGACATCGAAGCGCTCAACCGCCTGTTCGCCGAGGCCTTCACCGACCGCTACCGCCGCGACGGGCTCGTCGGCGTCCGCGTCCCGCCGCTCAATCCCCGCGTGTGGACCTACGCGCTGCGCGACGCAGGCGACGGCGCGATGGTGTGGCGCGACGAGGACGGCCGGCTCGTGGCTTTCAACGTGGCGCATCGCTGCGGCTGTGAGGGGTGGATGGGGCCGCTCGCGGTGCGCGTCGATCGGCAGGGCTCCGGGATCGGCAAGACGATCGTACGCGCCGCCACCGACTGGCTGTTGGACCGCGGCGTCACGACGCTGGGCCTCGAGACGATGCCGCGCACTGTCGAGAACATCGGCTTCTACGCCCGTCTGGGATTCGTCCCCGGCCACCTCACCCTCACGATGACGCGCGAGCTGGCGGTGCGGCGCCGCGGCGGTGCCGTCCCCGCGCTGCTCTCGCGGCTCGACGGGGTGGTGCGCGCGGAGACGCTCGTTTCCGCCCGCACCTTCGCCGAGTCACTCGCCCCGGGCTACGACTTCACGCGCGAAATCGAGCTCTCGGCGCAGCTCGGCTTGGGCGACACCGTGCTCGTCTCCGGTTCGGGAGGGCTCGCCGCGTACGCACTGTGGCATACCGCGTCGCTCGCGGCGGAGCGCTCCACCGACGAGCTGCGCGTCCTGAAGCTTGCCGCGCGCGACGCCGATGCTTTCGAGCGCGTGGTCGGAGCGGTCGAGGCGTGCGCCGCACATGCGGGCTTGCGCCGCGTGGCGATCCGCTGCCAGAGCCGCTTCGAGGGCGCGTTCCGCGCCCTCATGGCGCGCGGCTATCAGGTGCGCTGGACCGACCTGCGCATGCACCTCGAGGGATACCCGGAGCGTCCCGTTCCCGAGGGCGTGCTGTTTTCCAACTGGGAAATCTGACGGCCGGTGGGCTGGTTCTAGGAAGGACGGCGCTCCTCGGACGTCACCGGCACGGGTTGCGTCGATCCCGTGACGAACACCGCCGGCGACAAACCGATGACCTCGAACGCGTGCCTCGTTCCCGGCGGCAGATCGAGGCGCTCACCCGGGCCGAGCTCGATGACTTCGTCGCCGATGTACACGCGCAGGTAGCCCGACAGCACCCAGCGGGCCTCCGGGAACGGATGCTCGTGCTCTTCGACGCGCATCCCCGGCACTTCTGACCACCACGCGGTATTCAGCCCCTCGCGCTGCAGCTCGCGCCGTAGAGCGGAGAGCTGCAACGGGCCGTCGGCGGCATCCCAGCGCTTGACGATGAGCATGCTGCGTCAACGTACGGCGTGGCGCGGCGCGCCGCCAGGGTCAGGAGACGAACGACTGCGGAGGCCCGAGCAGAATGCGGCGCGCGAACAACAACACCGCGCCCGCATACAACAGGTGAATCCAGCCCGACGGCTCCTGCACCACGAATACGAGGGCGATCCACGTGAGCAGCATCACGACAGCGCCCAACAGCGTGAGATTCATGTGCGGTCCGTTTCGTCCGTGATTCGAGTCACTATGAGGATGCCTTGTCGAAAACTTCGGCGCAACTTCTCTTGACGATCCGAAGCGAACTAGTATTGTAGGTCCAGGAGCGGGGAGTCCAATTATTGAGCCAACAGCTCGATTGTGGACCCAGATACTGCGACCGATGTCATGCCCCTGAGAGGGGGAAGACAGAAGCCCTGGTGAGGGACCAGCTATTCCTTTCGGGCTTCAATAATCCTCTCCGTTCCTGTGGTACCATGAATCGGCCGGATCGCGCGAGCGATACCGGCCGGTTTGTTTGATACAGCTACACCTGACACCTCATGCTCTCCGCACCGTTTCCAGGAAGTACCGCCACACCAGAAACTTCTTCTTTCCCAACACGAGCTGCCCCAGCAGCACCACGATCCACACGCCGTAGACGACCGACACTTCCTCGCGCAGATGTGGCACGATGAATTGAATCAACCACAGGACGAGCAGCGCGCTGGCGTCGAGCCAATCGAACTCCATGTTGGCGAGCAACAGCACGCCGAGCAGCGTCTGGAGCAGGGTCAACAGGATTTCGACCTGCTGCGGGGCATCGAAATGAAAATCGGACCACGTCCCGAAGTGATGCAGGTGCGAGAACCCGTACACCAGAGGGATCATCGCGGCGAGGATGGTCCACTGGTTGATGTTGCTCGAGACGATGTTCATCAACGCCATCGGTGCGCGCTTGACGCGGCGTGCCCAGTTGATCGTCGACACGAACTCCGGGAACTCCGACAGGAACGGCGCCACCCACTGTACCAGGAAGAACTGCCCGATGCCGAGCAGGCCGGCGACCGCCAGCATCGACTCGAGGAACGGGTGGGCCGTCAGGTAGAGCAACGCTCCACCGAGCGCAAATAGCCCCCCGATTGCCGCCTTCTGCCGCCAGCCGCGCTGGCGCAGTGCCCAGCGGGACACCGCCGGCGCGTCGGACAACTCTTCCTCCTGCTTGGGCGGATTGCGCATCAGCACCCAGAGGTAGATCGCGTACAGCGCGATCAGCACGACGGCGTCGATCCATCCAATCCACTGCTTCCAGAGGATCACGAGGAAGTAGAGCAGCGGCGGGACGAGGCCTACGACCTCGACAGCGTGCTCGTGCTCGAGCCGGATCACGGGCCAGGGCCGTGCGGCGCGCCGGCGCCCAGCGGCGACGAACACGAAATAGATCGCCGGCCAGCCGAGGCCCAGAAGCAGCCGGATTGCGCCGGTGAGATTGGCGATCGCGAGATGCGCCCGCTCGGGCTCGGCCCCCGCCTCCCATGCGATCACCGCTTCGACGGCGAACTCGGGGAGGGTCTGGAGCCAGGCGAGGATCGCGAGCGCCAGACCCTGGGACATCAGGAACTGCGCGGCCTCGGCCCCCCACGCCACGAGGAAGGCGGACAGGAGGATGCTGGGGAAGGTCCACAGCGCCGATAGCGCCGAGGCTCCCGCCTGGGAGACGGCGGCGAGTAGCTTTAGGAATCGCACGGGGCGAAGATACGCGCACGCATCCGGCTGTGGGAGACGGAGCGTAACTACGTCGACTACGACGGGAGCCTGGAATGGGACGAGATCAGATCAAGTCGGCGAGCCTGCACAGTTTTCACGAGGACCACATCGAGCCTCCGGACGCCGGGCGCTTCGAGCAGCTGGTGCACGAGATGCTCACGCTCCTGGGGGAGAATCCCGAGCGCGAAGGCCTGCAGAAGACGCCGGCGCGCGTGGCGACTTCGCTGCAATGGCTGACGCGCGGCTATCAGATGTCGGTCGAAGACGTCATCGGCGATGCCGTGTTCGAGGAGAAGCACGAGAACATGATCCTCGTGCGCGATATCGAGATCTATTCGTTGTGTGAGCATCACCTGCTGCCGTTCTTCGGCCGGGCGCACGTCGCCTACCTGCCGGACGGCAAGATCGTGGGGCTGTCGAAAATTCCGCGCGTGGTCGAGGTGTTCGCGCGCAGGCTGCAGGTGCAGGAGCGGCTCACCGACCAGGTGGCCGAAGCGTTGTGCAAGGTGTTGGCCCCGCTCGGCGTCGGTGTGGTGATCGAGGCATACCATCTGTGCATGATGATGCGCGGAGTGGAGAAGCAGAACTCCAAGACGATCACCTCCGCGCTGCGCGGGACGTTCCGCTCCGACGCGCGCACGCGCGACGAGTTTCTCCGGCTGGTGCACGGCGGCGGCGCGCGGCTCTTGTGAGCGCGCCCCCGCTCGCCGGAACGGTGGCGCTCGTCACCGGGGCGTCGCGGGGGATCGGGCTTGCCGTCGCCGATGAGCTGCGGGCGGCGGGGGCTCACGTAGTCCGGCTGGCGCGATCGCTGCAGGACGGCTCGGGGGAGCGCGAGACGACGCTGCGCTGCGACGTGACCCAGGCCGACGATGTGGCGCGTGCCGTGAAATCGGTGAAGGCGGAGCTCGGCGTCCCTGACATCGTGGTGAGCAACGCCGGGCTGTTCATCATCAAGCCCCTCGCCGAGACCTCTCCGGCGGAGTTCGAGCAATCGATCGCGACCAACCTCACCGGGCCGTTTCTCATCGCGCACGCGCTGGTCCCCGATATGGTCAAGCGCGGCAGCGGCCATCTCGTCACCATCGGCTCCTCGTCGGACCGGATCGCCTATCCCGGGAACACCGCGTACGGTGCCAGCAAGCATGGCGTGCGCGGCTTGCACGAAGTCATCGCGGCCGAGGTCGCCCGGACGGGGGTGCGGACCACGCTCATCTCCCCGGGGCGCGTGGACACGGAAATGTGGGACGACGTGGACCCGGAGCTGCGTCCGGACGCCGCGGGACGCAGCGTCATGATGCGGGTCGAGGATGTGGCGGATGCGGTATTGTGGGCGGTGACCCGGTCCGCGCGCGTCGACGTGACGGAAATCCAGATGATGCCGACGATCGATAAGGCGAGGGGATGATGCGTACTGCGTTGTCAGTCATCGGTTGTCGGTTACTGCTCCCGGCAGTGGTGGTTGCGGCGAGTGAGCGGGTCGCGGCGCAAGCGATTCCGCCGTTGCCGGATTCGAGTGGATGGGGCGTACACGTGCTCGCGCTGGCGCACGGGCCCGATTCATCGATCTGGGTGGGGACGTACGGGCAGGGGATCTTCGTGCTGCGGCCCAAGGCGACGACCTGGGAGCACATCCGGTCGTCGTCCGACACGGCAAAGCATGCGATCTCCTGGGACTTCGTGCACGCGTTCGGGTTTGGGCGGCAGGGCGAGGTCTGGTACGGCACCGTCGGCAATGGCTGGGGCGTCTCGGTCGACGGCGGGCGCACCTGGAAGAACTGGG
>DATLVL010000082.1:0-10146 GCA_035577525.1 Gemmatimonadales bacterium
AAAGGTGCGGCCGCTGCGGTTGGATCGCCGGATCTCGCTCTCCAGCACGCTGATCAGCTGGCGATAGTTGGCGAGCCCGGTCAGGGGATCGGTGATCGTCAGGACGCGCAGCTGGTCGGTCGCCCGCCGTCGGGCCGACACGACCGCCGCGATGATCAGGGTCATGACCGAGGCCACGCCCATGAACGACTGCAGCAACAGCAACGACTCGTTCTGCGACGGGCGGACGAACGGCCCGTAGCCCCAGAGTGAGCCCCAGATCCCGACCCCCGCGAGCAGCAACACCGCCGCCGCGGCTTCGCGCGGCTCGAACCGCAACGCCGCCCACAGCAGGAACGGCAAACAGAGGAAGTCGAGCGGGTAATTCTTGTACGGGAACAGCCCGCCGAACACGAGCTGGCTCATCACGAGGAGCGACACGAGCAGCACGGCCGCCTCGAGGACCTGGTGGCGGCGCCCCAGGCTGCGGGCCGGCTTGCTCCAGAGAATCAGCACCGGCGTCACGACGAGGGCCCCCGCGGTATCGCCGAGCCACCAGGTGAGCCAGATCGAGCTGTAGTCGCCCCAGCGTGCCAACCCCGTGAGAGACAGGATGGTGACGCCGCAGGTCGCGCTGACGGTCGTGCTGATCGCGGCGGTGATCCCCGCGAACCGGATGATGTCCGCGGGGCGGCCGAAGCACTCCCGGCCGTTCGCGAACCGGTTGACGAGAAATGTCCCGACCAGCCCTTCCAGCGTGTTACTGACGGCGATCCCGAACGACGGGACGAAGGCGCCGGCCACCGTGTAGTTGACGAGGAACGCGCCGACCAGAATGGCCGGCCAGATCCGGGTTCCCAGGATGAGAAATCCGGCCAGCGCGATGCCCGCCGACGGCCACACCGGCGTCGCGCTCGAGTTGAGAAACGCGAGTCGCATGCCCAGCCGGCCGGCGGCAAAGTAGATCGCGGCCAAACCACACAACACCAGCGCCCGTCTGACGGGCGCCAGGGGAATCACCGGGGTCTTGTGGTCCACCGGGCTAACCATACGTGCTGCCGGCTGTTTATCGGGTGATTCGCGTCACGCCCCCGACGGCCGGACGCAAAGCGCCGTGGCCGTCGATCAGTCGACGGGCACTACGTCGGGCAGGCCCCCGGGAGCAACGCGCCGGTGCCGGCCGAGCCGCGCCTGGAGCGCGTCGAGGTACGTATAGAAGACCGGCGTCACGTAGAGCGTGACGACCTGCGAGAACGCCAGACCGCCCACCACCGCCAGACCGAGAGGCCGTCGGGACTCAGCGCCCGCTCCCCATCCGATCGCGATCGGCAGCGTCCCCATCAGCGCGGCCATCGTGGTCATCATGATGGGCCGGAACCGCACGCTGCAGGCCTGAATGATGGCGTCGCGGGCCGACTTGCCCTCCTGCCGCTCCGCCTCGATGGCGAAGTCGATCATCATGATCGCGTTCTTCTTCACCAGTCCTACCAGCATCACGATGCCGACGAAGGCGTAGATGCTGAGATCGGTGCGGAACACCACCAGCGTGAGCAGCGCCCCGAACCCCGCAAACGGCAGTCCCGTCAGGATCGTGATCGGGTGGATGAAGCTCTCGTACAGAATCCCCAGCACGATGTAGATGACCAGGACCGCGAGGAGCAGCAGGAACGAGAGACCCTGCTGGCTCGCTTGAAATGCCTGCGCCGTCCCCGAAAACCCCGTGGTGATGGTGGCGGGGAGGGTCTGGCGCGCCAGCCGCTGCACCTCGGACACCGCGTCGCCGAGCGAGGCGCCCGCCGCCAGGTTGAAGGACAGCGTGACCGAGGGCAGCTGCCCGCTGTGGTTCACGCTCAGCGGGCCGACCGCCGGCGTCACCGTGGCCACGGACGAGAGCGGCACCAGCGCACCCGACGGCGCGCGAATGTGCAGCATCCCGAGGGCGCCGAGGTCCTGCTGGTACTGGGGCAACAGCTCGAGAATCACCCAATACTGGTTGTTGGGGGTGAGGATGGTGGAGACCTGCCCCGCCCCGTAGGCATCGTACAGCGCCTGCTCCACCTGCTCGACCGTCAGGCCGAGGGCGGCGACACGATCGCGATCGATGTGCACGTTCACCTGCGGATTCTTGATCTGCAGGTCGGTCGTCACGTCGGTGAGACTGGGCAGCGTGCGCATCTTGAGGCGTAACGCCTCGGACTGGTCGTACAGCGTCTGGATGTCGGCGCCCTGCAGTGTGAATTGATACTGCGTTTTCGTCGACCGGCCGCCGATGCGGATCACCGGCGGGATCTGGAGATAGGTCCGGATGCCGGGGATGGCGTTGAGCTTGGGCGTGAGCTCGCGCGCCACGGCGTCGGCGTCGAGGCGTCGCTCGCTGCGTGGCTTGAGGCGGATCGTGAGCCGGCCCTGGTTCATCGTGCCGCCGCCGATCGACGACATGAAGTGCGCGACGTTGGGATCGGCTGCGGCAACCGCCGCGGCCGCCTGCTGGTGCTCGAACATGGCTTGATAGCTCGAGCCCTCGACGGTTTCCGTCGTCCCCTGGATCAGCCCGGTGTCTTCGGTGGGAATGAATCCCTTGGAGACCACCGCGAACAAGAGCCCCGTGCCGACCAGAATGCCGAGCGAGAACACGAGGGCGGCAGGACGATGGTCCATCACCCACACGAGCGTCCGCTCGTAGAACCCCAGAACGCGCTGGTACACCCGCTCGGTCGCCTCGTAGAACTTGCCGTGCGTTTCGTCCTTGGGCGGCCGCAGGAACCGGCTCCCCAGCATCGGCGTGAGCGTGAGGGAGACGAAGCCGGACACCAGAATGGCGAAGCCGATCGTGACGGCGAACTCGTGGAACAGCCGTCCGATGATCCCGCCCATGAACAGCACCGGAATGAACACCGCCGACAGCGACAGTGTCATCGACAGAATCGTGAAGCCGATCTCGCGCGAGCCGTCGAGCGCCGCCCGCATCGCCGGTTTTCCCATCTCCATGTGGCGGACGATGTTTTCGAGCATCACGATGGCGTCGTCCACCACGAATCCCACCGACAGCGTCAGCGCCATGAGGGAGAGGTTGTCGAGGCTGTAGCCGAACAGGTACATCGCCGCGAACGTCCCGACGATCGACAGCGGCAGCGCCAGGCTCGGGATCACCGTCGCCGAGAGATTCCGCAGGAACAGGAAGATCACCATGATCACGAGGCATAGCGTGATCAAGAGCGTCACCTTGACGTCGTGCACCGAGTCGTCGATCGCCTGCGAGCGATCGTACAACGTCTGGATCTGCACCGACGCGGGCAGCTGGGGCCCCAGATCGGCGATCGTCTGTTTCACGGCGTTGGCGACCGCGACGGTATTCGTCCCCGGCTGCCGCTGAATCGCGAGCACGATGGCCCGCGCACCGTCGAACCAGCTCGCCGTCTTGTTGTCCTGCACGTCGTCCAGCACGTTCGCCACATCCTGCAGCCGCACCGGCGCGCCGTTCTTGAACGCCACCACGAGCTGGCGGAATTCCGGAGCGCTCTGAATCTGCCCGTCGGCGAGCACGGTGTACGCCCGGTGCGGGCCCCACAACGTGCCGGTCGGCAGGTTGGGGTTGCCGACATCGACCGCCGTGGCCACCTCATCGATGCCGATGCCGCGGGAGACGAGCGCCTGCGGATCGACCTGGATGCGCACGGCGTATTTCTGCGACCCGTACACCTGCACTTGCGCGACCCCGTCCACCGTCGAGATGTGCTGGGCGAGGAATGTCTCGGCGTACTCGTCCAGCGCCGAGAGCGACAAGGTCGGCGAGCTCACCGCCATATAGAGAATCGGGGAGTCCGCCGGATTCACTTTCTGGTACGACGGTGGCAGCATGTTCTGCGGCAGCTGGCGCAGGGTCTTCGCGATCGCCGCCTGGACGTCCTGCGCGGCCGCGTCGATGTTGCGCGACAGCGAGAACTGCAGCGTGATCGACGTGTTTCCCTGCGAGCTCGACGAGGTCATGGCGTCGAGACCGGCGATCGTCGAGAACTGCTTCTCGAGCGGTGTCGCCACGGCGGCGGCCATCGTCTCCGGGTTGCCGCCCGGCAACCCCGCGTTGACGGTAATCGTCGGGAAATCGACGTTGGGGAGGTCGCTCACCGGCAGCAGCCGGTAACCCATCACGCCGAACAGCAGGATCGCCAGCATCACCAGCGTCGTGGCAACCGGCCGCTTGATGAACAGCTCGGAGATGCTCACGGCTTCTTCTTGCTGTGCGGCGCGGGTTGTGCCGGCTGCGGGTCGGCGTCGTTCGAGGGACTGCCCCGCACTTCCACCCGGGCGTCGTTGGTGAGACGCGACTGTCCGTCGGTCACGACCATGTCGCCCGCCGCCACGCCCTGCGCGATCACGGCCAACGTATCGAGCGTGCGTTGGACCTGCACCGGCTGTTGCTTGGCGGTCCCCGCCGGCGTGATGACGAACACGTACGTCCCCTGCTGAGCGTTCATCACTGCCTGCGCCGGGACCACGAGCGCGTCGGCCTGATCACCCAGCACCAGCGTCACGTCCACGAACTCCCCGGGCCAGAGCCGCCCGGTCGCGTTGTCGAAGTGACCCTTGAGCAGCACCGTCCCGGTGCTCGCATCGACGTGATTGTCCACGAACGCAAGATCGCCCTCGTACATCGCCGTATCCTGCGCCGGACGCACCAGCACATGCAGCCGCTGTCCGCTGCGCCGCTGCAGCTCGGGGAGCTGCGTCGCGGGGACGGAGAAGCGCACGAGGATCGGCCGCAGCTGGTTGATGGTGACGAGCGGCGACTCGGCCTGATTGGCGATCACCTGGTTGCCTTCGTGCAACAGCAGGCTGCCGGTGCGGCCCGGGATCGGCGCCCGGATCGTCGCGTACCCAAGGTTGAGCCGGGCCATGGTGAGCGCCGCCGAGTCGGCGCGGACCGTCGCGGTCAACGCGTCGGCCGTCGCCTGCTTGGCCTGGTAGTCTTCTTCAGTGACGAACTTGTCCTTGACGAGCGCCTCATAGCGCGCCGCATCGCGCACCGCGGCGTCCGCCTGGGCGAGGTCGCGGCCGAGATTCGCCTCGGCCTGCTGCGCCGCAGCGGCGAACGGCCGGGAATCGATCTCGAACAGCACCTGCCCCTGCGCCACCTCGTCGCCCTCGTGGAACCGCACGTGCAGCAGCAACCCGCCGACCTGCGAGAGCACGGCCGCCGAGCGCATCGACTCGACGGTGCCCGTAGCCTGGACCTGGAAGGGCACGGAGCGCCGTTCCGCCCGGACCACGGTGACCGGAATGCGAGGGAGAGGGGTGGCCGCACGGGAGCTGCACGCCACCCCGAGCACGGCCGTCGCGCACCAGAAGTATCCTCGGATCATCGCCTTCCTACGCACGACCGGCTCGTCTCGTGGAGATGGACACCCCTCCAAAATCCCACCGCCGGGGACCTTGGGCCAGTCCCTCAGGAGTTAACAGCACCCTGACCTGGCCGTACCTCCAGCAGGCACGGCAACGGTCGGGCGACGCGCTCGACCGAACGCACGCCATCCTCACGGCGGATCAGTGGAACAAGCTGCCGACGCGCTGAAGCGCGGGCCGGTCAGCCGAGGACGTCCTTGACCTTCTGGGCGAGGGACTCGGGACTGAACGGTTTCTGCATGTAGGCCATTCCCGCTTCGACGCCGTGACGGACGAGATCGTCGGCGGAGTACCCCGAGGCGAACATCACCTTGATGCCGGGACGGGTCGTGAGGAGGCGGTCCGCCAGCTGCCGCCCGTTCATCTCGGGCATGATCACGTCGGTCAACAGCAGATCGATGGTCGCCGGGTAGTCCGCCGCGACCTCGACCGCGGCGCGGCCGTTCGGCGCGTCGAGCACCTTATAGCCGTGCAGCTCCAATACGTCTCGGAACAGCTCACGCAGCTGGGACGAGTCTTCGACGACCAGGATGGTCCCACCACCGTGCGGCGTCGACGCAGTCGCCGCGGCCTGCTGGTGTTCCGGCATCGCGGCCATCGTCTCGGGGAGGTGGATGCGGAACGTCGTGCCGACCTCCGGCTTGCTGCTCACCGAGATGAATCCACTGCTCTGCTGTACGATCCCGTAGACCGTCGCCAGACCCAGGCCCGTTCCCTTCCCGACGTCCTTGGTGGTGAAGAACGGCTCGAAGATGTGGGCAATCGTTTCCGCATCCATGCCCGTCCCGGTATCGGTGACGGCGAGCGTGGCAAACTCGCCCGGGCGGGCGCCGGGGAGCGCGGGGACGGAAGTCTCATCGAAACGGACTGTCGCCGTTTCGATGGTGATCGTACCGCCGCGCGGCATCGCGTCGCGCGAATTGACCGCTAGGTTCATCAGGACCTGGTCGATCTGCCCCGAATCGGCCAACACCATGGGGATGTCGGAGCCGAGCTGGATCACGAGCGCCACGTCATCGCCGAGCAGCGGCTTCAGCATCCGCTCGGCGCGGCGCACGATCCCGTTCAGGTCGAGGACGCGCGGTTCGAGTACCTGGCGGCGGCTGAACGCCAGCAGCTGCCGCGTCAGTCCGCTCGCCCCTTCCGCCGCCTGGCGGATCTCCAGGATTTCGGCGCGCTCGGGGAGATCGGGCGGCAGCTTCCGGAACAGCAGATCGCAGTAGCCGATGACGACGCCGAGCAGGTTGTTGAAATCGTGGGCGAGGCCGCCGGCGAGACGCCCGATCGCCTCCATCTTCTGCGCCTGCCGCAGCTGATCTTCCAGTCGCTTCCGGTCGCTGATGTCGTAGGCCAGCATGAGGAGGCAGGGCCGGCCGCTCAACTCGATCCGTTCGATCGACGCGAGCACGCTGCGCGGCGCTCCGCTCGCCGTCCGAAACTCCAGATCGAGATCGCGCACGGTGCCGTGGGTCCCCAGAGCCTCCACCATCCGCGTGCGTTCCGCAGCATCGCGCCACACACCGAGCTCGATCGTCGTCTTGCCCTGAACCTGGTCGCGCGTCCGGCCGAGCAGCGTGAGGAAGGCGTCGTTGGCATCGAGGTAGCGTCCATCGTCGAGCGTGGTGATGACGATGCCCACGGGACTGGAGCGGAACACCCGGGAGAACCGCTCTTCCGACTGGCGCAGCTCTTCCTCGGCGCGACGGCGCTCGATGCCGACCGCGAGCTGGTCGGCGATGGCGCTGAGCGATTCGACCACGAAGGACGGCAGCGTGCGCCGCGAGAAGACGCCCAGGACGCCGACCGTCCGCTCGCCGACGAGCAGCGGGCAGCCCGCGAAGGTCGCGATGCGGTTGCGCTCGACCCAGGCGGCATCGGGAATCGGCAGCGTCTCGCCGGCTGTCATGTGCACCGGGCGGCGCTGCCGCACGATGTTGCCGATGAGCGGATCATCCAGCGACACCTTCGCGTAGGCGTCTGCCAGCGCGGCCGACAGCCCCGTCCCGGCCGCGAGCTCCAGCCCGCGTGCCGATTCGGAGAACGTCCAGATGCAGGCCCCGATCACGTCGAGGTGCCGCACCAGCGCCCCGGTACAGCGCACCAGCGTGGCGCGCAGCGCGGCGACGCCGGTGAGCGCGACGCCCAGGTCGGAGCTCAGGACCGCGAGCCGCGTGCGTTCCAGCACGACTTCCTGCGCCCGGCGCCGCTCGCGCCGCACTTCGGCATCGCGCAGCTCGCGCTCGATCGCCGGCACCAGGCGTTTCAGCTTGTCCTTGAGGACGTAGTCCGACGCCCCAGCCTTCATCGCCGCGACGGCGACGTCCTCGCCGATCGTCCCTGAAACGAAAATGAACGGGACGTCGAGCCCGCGATCCTTGACCAGGTTGAGCGCCGCGGTGCCGCTGAACTGGGGCATGCTGTAGTCGCTGATGACGATGTCCCAGACGTTCCGCTCCAGCGCCTCCTGCATCGCGTCCGGTGTGTCCACGCGGCGGTGGGTGACGTCGTAGCCGGCGGTGCCGAGCTGACGCACGAGGAGACGGGCGTCATCGGCAGAGTCTTCGACCAGCAGCACCCGCAACGGGGTTCCCATCTAGCTTCCGCCCCCACGCCCGGCGTCGGCGGGCGCGCTGCCCAGGGGCCACTGGAGTGTGATGTCGGGATTCTGGTTGAGCATCATCCAGTAGACTTCCAGGGACTTCACGAGCTCCAGCAGGCTGTCGAATCCGACGGGCTTCACGAGATAGGAGTTCGCGCCCAGGTCGTAGGCGCGATTGATGTCGATCGATTCCTTGGACGACGTGAGCACCACGATCGGCAGCCGCTTGAGTCCGGGCTGCGAGCGGATCCATCCCAGCACTTCCAGACCCGAGCGGCGCGGCAGCTTGAGATCCAGCAGCACCAGGACGGGGAACGGATACACCTCGCGGTCGGCGAATGGGCCTTCACCCGACAGATACGCCACCGCCTCGTCGCCGTGCGACACCGTGCGCACGGGATTCAGGATGCGCGCCTTCTCGAACGCGCGCTGGATCAGCATGACGTCGTTGGGGTCGTCTTCGACGACCAGGATCACCTGACCCGAGTTCACGTCAGGCTCCCCTCTCCGGCTGCCGGTTGGAGCTCGACCCAAAAACGGCTGCCGTGTCCGAGACTCGATTCGACGCCCACCTGTCCTCCCATCCGTTCCACCGCCTTGCGCACGATGGCGAGTCCGATCCCGGTCCCTGGATAGTCATCATTGGAATGCAACCGCTCGAACACTCGAAAGATCCGCCCCTGATGCTCTGGCGCGATGCCGATCCCGTTGTCCTCCACCCACACGCGCACCAGGCCGTTGTGCCGCTCCGCGTGGACCCGCAGCTCGGGCGTGCGCTCGGGCGGGACGAACTTCAGCCCGTTGCCGAGCAGATTGGTGAGGACCTGCGACAGCGTCGCGGGGTGGCCCATCACCGCGGGCAGCGGTTCGTCGACATGCACGCTGGCGCTGCGTGCCCGCAGTGCCCCGCTCAGCTCAGCGAGCGCGCTGTGCGCCACCGGCGTCAACGGGACTCGCACCAGTTTGAGCTCCGCCCGGCTGACACGGCTGTAGGCAAGGAGATCGCGGATCAGCTCGTCCATGCGCCTGGCGCCGGCGACGATCCGCTCCGCGTATTCGCGCCCCATGGCGTCGAGCCGGTCGCCGCAATCCTCGAGCAGCGCCTGGCTGAAGCCCTGCATCGCGCGCAGCGGCGCGCGCAAATCGTGCGAGATCGAATACCCGAACGCTTCGAGCTCGTCGTTGCGCTCTTCGAGCTCGGCGGTCCGCTCGCGCACCTGGTCTTCGAGCCGGGTCTGCGCGTCCCGCACACGATGCGCCATCGTCGTGAACGCCGCGGCGAGCTGCCCGATCTCGTCGGCGCGGTGGCTCGCCACATCGCGCGAGTAGTCGCCGGCTGCGATCGCCGCCGAGGCGCCCGTCAGATCACGCAGCGGCGCCGCGATGCGGCGCCCCATCACCCAGGCGGCGACGAGGCCCAACACCACGAGGGCGAGCTCGATCAGCGAAAGCTTTCGAATGAACGCCGCCGCCGAAGCTCCGACCACTCGCTCCGGAAACTCGACCAGCACCACCCAGGGCAACGGCGCGAGCGACCGCGCGGCCGCCATCACGCCGCCGCTTTGCGGACGGTCGTAGCTGAGGATCCCGTGCGCAGTGCGCACGTCGACCGGGGGCTTGGGTGCCTGGCTCAGGAGATCGGTCCAGAAATCTCCGCGGTCGTTGCCGACGTAGAGTGCGGCGCCCGACCCGATCAGCTGCAGCGTAGCTTCGCGCGATTTTGGGCTGGACGTCGCCCGTCGCCACTGCACGACGTACCCCAGCGGGCCGCTGCGGCCCTGGATGAGCGCCGACACCGGGTAAATGAGGGAGTCCCCGCTGCCCAGCTGTAGCCGGCCGACCAGCCCGGTGTCGACATGCTCCGCCCACTGCACCCCTTCCACCTGACCTCCCGAAGCGGCTGATGCCGCTTGGGTCCCCGTCTCGAGGAGGCGCTCGCGCTGGGCGCTCCACAGCTCCACGCCGATCACCTGCTCCACGACCGGCCCCATGTGCCGCATTGCTGCGAGGGCTTCGAGGCGATTTCTCGGGGTCGGAGTTTCGAGGAAGCGGCGCAACGTGTCGTTGGCGGCCGCCTTGGCAACCGCGGCCCCGACCTGGCCGGCCGACGTCCGCAGCATGGAGGCGAGCTGATCGGCCACGCTGGTCAACCGCACGCGGGCGTCTGT